>MWBF01000150.1 GCA_002068935.1 Chloroflexi bacterium ADurb.Bin325 | reverse complement strand
ATGGCCGGTATGCGCCGGTGTGCCTGCACTTCGCGGTCAACCGGCCCGTCGGCTGCGTGCGCGGGGAGAGCGACCTGGCGCCCGTGCTGCCGTGGGCGCGGCGCTACAGCCGCTGGCTGGAGGATCGGCTGCGGCTGAACGCGGCCGTGCGCGCCTTCCTCTGGGTCGTGCGCGTGCCGGGCCGCGCGGTGCCGGCCAAGCGCGCCGAGCATCGCCGCGCGCCGGAGCCCGGCTCGGTGCTCGTCGTGGATCGCGACAACGAGGAATGGCAGGCGGTCACGCCGAACCTGCACGCGGCGGACGCGGCCGCGGACGGCCGGGCCATGCGCTGGATGATCGTCGCGGGCGGGCCGGGCACGAGCCTCGTGGACATCGGCGAGGCGGAGGAGGCGAACCTGGCGACGGCCCGCGCGATGGGCGAGCAGCGCACGCGTTTCATGGCCGCGCGGCAGGCGTACTTCGGCTATGTGCTCGGCAGCGTCGTGCTGGCCGCATACAACCGGGCGGCCCGGCTGGGGCTGGCGGCCGGGCCGGAGCAGACTTTGAGCGCGCTGCGCATCGCGCTGCCCGATGTCGCGCCGGAGGACAACGCCGCGCTGGCACAGTCCGCGGAGTCGCTGGCCCGCGCGCTCAGCCTCATCGAGAGCACCGCGGCCGCGGGCGCAGCGCAGGGCGCGTGGCGGCGGCTGGCGCTGCGGCTCGTCCTCAAGTTCGCCGGCGAGCCGATCGGCGAGGAGGAGCTGGCCGCGGCGGATTGAGGATGGAAGATTGAAGAAGGAAGAAGGAAGAAGGAGGAGGCATGCAACTCATTCACAAGGGGGCCGCGACGGCCCTGCTGCTGACGGCGGCCCTGCTGGCAGGGTGCGGCCGCGGGCTGTCGGTGCAGGGCACGACGAACTTCGACGACCTGGAGGTCGCCAATCTGACGGTGCTGGGCGACCTGGCGGTGGCCGGCGCGCTGACCGCGGACGGCGGGCCGGTCAGCCTCGACGCCGGCGCGGTCAGCCTGGGCGATGTGACGCTGGCCGGCAACGGCACGCTGATCAGCGTACGCGACGCGGAGCAGGTGGTCGAGCTGGGCAACACGGATGCGGGCGTCACGCTGGCGGTGGACGCGGCCGCGGGCCGCCTGCTGGCGAGCGATCTCGCGTTCACGGCCCGCCGCGCGGTCGTGGCGGCAGCGGAGGGGTGCGCGCTGACCAACGCGGACACGCGGGCGTTCGTGCACAACCGCGGCGCGGAGGCCGCGGTCACGTGCAGCCTGCCCGCGGCGGCCGCGGGGCTGGACTTCTGCTTCTATGTTGCGGCCGCGCAGACGTTGTCCGTGAAGCCCGCGGCCGGCGACCAGATCGCCGTGCTGACCGATGCGGCGGGCGACCGCATCGCCGCGGACGCGGCCGGCCGCTCCGTCTGCCTGGTCGCGCTCGACGACGCGGTCTGGGCCGTGTACGCGACGACGGGTGCGTGGGCGGATGCGGATTAGGTTGCAAACCTGCAACTCGAAAAGGGAGGTGACATGGGCGCGACCTATCGGGCGGTGCTGATCCGCCCCGGGACCTGGCAGGGCAAGGGGCTGCGCTGCTCCGCGGAGGTGCTGCGGCGGAGCGCGGCGAAGTTCGAGGGGCTGGCGAGCTTCCTCAACCCGCTGCCGCCGGTGCCGGGCCAGCACGGCTATCCGATGCTGGAGCGGCTGGCCGGCGTGGTCGAGCACGCGGCCTGGGACGCGGGGCTGAACGCGGTCGTGGCGGACTATCGGCTGGCCGACACCGACGCGGCGCGCACCGTGGGCCGGCTGATCGACGGCTGGCTGGCCGCGCGCGCCGCGGGCCGGGCCGCGGCGGAGATCGGGCTGAGCGCGGTCCCGTGGGTCAGGCTGGGGCCTGCAGGGCCGGACGGCCTGCGAGAGGTGCTGGAGATCGTCAAGGTGGACCAGGTGGATGCGGTGTACCGGCCCGCCGCGGGCGGGGCGTTCACCGCCAGGCTTACAGACTCGATGGAGGGGGACAACATGGCACACGAGGAGACGCAGTTGGCGGCTGGCGCAGCGCCAGCCGACGAGGCCGGGGCCGTGCAGCGGGTCGCGCTGACGGGCTACGACAGCTTTGCGGATACGCAGCCCGCGGCCGATGCATCGGCGGCCGCGCTGGTCGGCGCGCTGCGCGAGAGCCTGCTGGAGGCGCGGCTGGCGGCCAGCGGGCTGCCCGGCCCGTTCCAGGCGCTCGTGCGCGGGGGGCTGCCCGCCGCGTGGACGGCCGCGGAGCTGGACGCCCGCATCCGGCAGGTGCGCGCGGCCTGGGCCGCGGAGGAGGGCCGTCACGCGGTTCAGGGCACGCGGCCGCTGGCCGGGGAGGGCCGCCTCACGGGCATGACGAGCGGGCTGGATCAGGTCACGGAGGCGCTGACCGCGCTGGTCGAGGGCCGCAGCCCGCGGCAGGGCGTGGCCCGGCTGTCGGGCATCCGCGAGGCGTATCTGCTGCTCAGCGGCGACCGCGAGATGACCGGACAGTTCCAGGCCGAGCAGGTGATGCTGGCGAACGTCAACAGCACCACGATGGCGAACCTCGTCGCGGACGTGCTGAACAAGGTCATCAGCCGCGAGTTCCAGCAGTACCCGCGCTGGTGGGAGGGCTTCGTCACGAAGGAGAGCTTCAGCTCGCTCCAGGACGTCAAGTGGGTGCTGCTCGGCGGCGTCGGCGAGCTGCCCGCGGTGAACGAGGGCGCGGCCTACACCGAGCTGACGTGGGACGATGCGCGCGAGACCGCCAGCTGGCAGAAGCGCGGCGGCTATCTGGGCCTCACGCTGGAGGCCATCGACAAGGACGACACCGCACGGCTGCGGAGCGCGCCGCGCGCGCTGGCGCAGGCCGCCTGGCTCACGCTGGGCAAGACCATCTCCGCGATCTTCACCGCGAACGCGGGCGTCGGGCCGAACATGAGCGACGGCAAGGCGCTGTTCCACGCGGATCATCACAACCTGGGCGCGGCCGCGCTCGATGCGACGAGCTGGGCCGCCGCCAGGCTGGCGATGCGCCAGCAGACCGAGCTGCACAGCGGCGAGCGGCTGGGCTGGCTGACCACCCCGCGGTTCCTGCTCGTCCCGCCGGAGCTGGAGAACGCCGCGCTGACCCTGCTCGCCAGCGAGAACCTGCCCGGCACGGCCAACAACGACATCAACCCGGAGGCGGAGGGCAGCACGCGCGATGCGCGGCTGGACGCGGCCCGGCGGCGCATCGTGGTCGTGGATCTGTGGACCGACACCAACAACTGGGCCGCGGCGGCCGACCCCCGGCTCTACCCGACCATCGGGCTGGGGTTCCGCTACGGCGAGACGCCGGAGCTCTTCTCGGTGGCCTCGCCCACGTCGGGCCTGATGTTCACGAACGACGTGCTGCCGATCAAGGTACGCTGGGTGTACGCCGCGGGCCCGCAGGACTACCGCGGGCTGTACAAGGCCAATGTAGCGTAGGATGCTTCATCCCGTGCGGCCTATGGCCGCGCGGGGTGAAGTCACAAAGGAGGCATCATGCCGACACTGGCTCAAGTGCGCGCGGCGCTGCGGCTGGCGCTGGCTGACGAGACGACCTGGCCGGACAGCACGCTCGACGCCTATATCGCGGCCGGCATCCGGCTCTATTCGGCGCACTTCCCGCGCTGGCAGCGCACGGAGCTGGCGCTGGTCGCGGGCCAGCAAACCTATGACCTGCCCGGCGGCGACGGGCTACAGGCCGTGGTGCGCGTCGAGCTGCGGGCCGCGGGCCGGCCGCCGCGCAGCCTGGCCTGGGCCGACGAGGACGCGGCCATCTTCCGGGCCGGCGGCCCGGTCTATGCGGTGCGCGGCGCGGGGGAGGAGGCCGGCCCCGGCCAGCTCGTCCTTGCAGGGCCGGTGCACGACGGCGAGACTGCCAGCGTGGACTGTCTGACCATGCACGCGCTGCCCGCGGAGGACGACGCGCGGCTCAGCGTGCCCGACGCGCACCTGGAGGCCATCACGGCCTACGTGCAGTATGCGGCGCAGCAGCAGGCGGCCATCGCGGCCGAGGCGGGCGCGGCCGCGGATGGCGGCCTGGCGCTCGGCCTGCTCAAGGACGCCGCGGCCCAGGCCTGGCAGCGCTACAAGGAGGTGCTGGATCGGCTGGCCTGGCTCGGCCCGACCTTCCAGCCGCCGGTCGCGCTGCCGGTGTGGGAGTTCTGAGTAGCCATTCGAAGGCTGGCCCTGGTTTGCCTCACCCCCTCGGCTCCCCCTCTCCTGGCCCGTGGGCCAGGAGAGGGGGATGGGGGGTGAGGCAAGCTCCAGCATGTCACAAGCGCCCACTACGAACCGGGGGCGTGGGCTTTGAGGAGGCGTCACATGAGCTGGCAACCGGACGCCCGCACCGGCTGGGGGCGGGTGGCGGAGCGGGTCGGCGCGCGCACGCTGCTGATCCTGCGCTCCGTGTTGCAGGTCGCGCCGGGCGGCGTCATCCGGTTCGGCAAGACGGCCTACACGGATGATGCGCACCGCGGCTTCTGGATCGGCGTGGACGGCAACGGCGCGGCCAGGCTGAACATCGGCGGGCCGGATCGCTCGCTGAAGTGGACGGGCAGCGATCTGGTGGTGCGCGGGGCCTTCTACACGCCGACCGTGGCGATGGACGAGGCCGGGCTGGCGCTCAGGGAGGGCGACGGCATGAGCAACCGCCTGCGCTATGTCACCGCGGAGGGGGACGACGTGGCCGCGCTGCAAGCGACCGCGGACGGCGGGCCGTGGGTCAGCCTGGCGACGGCGCAGCCCGCGGCCGCGGAGAGCGGGCGGCTGGATCTGGAGGTGGACGGCGATTTCGGGGCCAATGTGCGGCTGCGGCTAGAGACGACGCGGGGCCGCGGCGCGGCCGCCAGCCGATTGCAAGTGCAGGTGGGCAACGAGACGCGCGTGGAGGTGGACGCCGCGGGCCGGCTGTCGGCCGCCGGCGGGCTGGCCGCGGCCGGGCAGCGCATCAGCGCGGTGGCCGATGCGGCCGCGGACGACGATGCGCTCAACCGACGGACGGGCGACGGGCGCTATCTGGCGCGGGCCGCGGGCTGGACCGGCAGCCTGACGGTCGGCGCGCTGACCGTGTCCGTGGTCGATGGCCAGATCACGGGGGTGGTCTGAGGCGCGAGGGGGACGCGATGGCGGGCAAGCTGCGGGTGTTGTTGGTGGCCGCGGAGGTCAAGGGGCTGCCGCCGCTGGCGTGGCTGCAAGAGCTGAGCCAGATCGCGGCGGTCCCGGGGGTGACGCTGGAGGTCTGCGGGGGGCAGCAGGCCCAGCGCGCGACCGTGGCGGAGCGGCTGCACGAGTGGTGGGATTGCATCCTGTGGTCGGGACACGGCGCGCCGGGCCGGTTGCTGCTGGCGGATGGGCCGGTGGGCGGCGATTGGCTGGCGTGCATGATGCGCCAGGCGCCGCCGAGCGTGGTGGTGCTGTCGGCCTGTTTCAGCGCGGCGCGCGATCAGGCCCTGACGAGCCTGGCCGAGACGCTGAGCCAGAGCGGGATCACGACGGTGGGGCTGTGGGCCGGCGTGATGGACGCCGCGGCCGTGGTCTACAACGTGGAGTTCGTGCGCGCGCTGGCGCTGTCCGGCTCGGTCGCGACTGCGCACCGGGTGGCGATCGAGCAGGTGGCCTGGGAGCATTCCGCGGCCGCGGGCGCGGCGTTCCTGCTGCCCGGCCTGATCAACGGCTACGGCAAGATCGTCGAGGAGCTGTCCAGCATCCACAAGCGGCTGGACGACATGGAAGCGAAGCTCGACCGGCTGTGCGCGCGGCCCGACGTCCTGCGCTGAGTGTGGGGCGCTGAGACGCCGACTACGAACTTGGGCATGGGTCTGTAGTGGGCGCTTCAGCGCCTTGCCGGCCGTGGGGGCGCTGAGGTGTCTACTACGAACCTGGGACATGGGTTTGTAGTGGGCGCTTCAGCGCCTTGCCGGCCGTGGGGGCGCTGAAGCGCCTACTACGAACGGGTATAGGCGCGGGCATCCTGAGCGGGTGGACGACTCAACGCCGCCGACGGCGCAAGGCCAGTCGAAGGGGCGGCCCGATCCATTTGAGGATTGCCGCGCATCATGGCGTTCACTCGCCCTATTTATCCTGTAAATCCTGTGAATCCTGTCTAAAAGGCGCTTCCGACATTTTCATCCGATATGGTATCCCACGAAACGCGCCCTGCGGATCCCCCTGCCGGGCGGACTTGCACCCGACCGCATCACACGTTAGACTGGGCCAGCAGTTCGGCAACCTATGGGGTTTTCAGGGAGGGCAACCATGAATTTCGCCAAACTGGCGGCTCAGTTTCGCGTGCCATCGGGCCAGAAGGTCAGGATGCAGGAGCACGACCCCGGCTTTACCGCGGGCTACAAGAAGTCAGATGTCCCCGATGAGCTGCTGGCCGAGGGGGTCGCCGAGATCGCCGCATGGCAGGAGAAGCTGTACGCCGAGAACCGGCAGAGCCTGCTGGTCATCTTCCAGGCGCTGGACGGCGCGGGCAAGGACAGCATCATCCGCCACGTGCTGAGCGGCGTCAATCCCACCGGCGTCCAGGTCTTCAGCTTCAAAGCGCCCAACGCCGAGGAGCTGGATCACGATTATCTGTGGCGCATCGTCAGGGCCCTGCCGGAGCGGGGGCGCATCGGCATCCACAACCGCTCGCATTACGAGGAGGTGCTGGCCGTGCGCGTGCACCCGGCGTTCCTCGGCCCGCAGCGCCTGCCGCCGCGGACGCTGGGCGATGGGCTGTGGCGGATGCGCTTCGAGCAGATCAACAACTTCGAGAAGTATCTGGTGGAGAACGGCACCGAGATCGTCAAAATCTATCTCAACATCTCCAAGAAGGAACAGGCCGTGCAGCAGTTGGAGCGCATCGATGTGCCGGAGAAACACTGGAAGTTCAATCCCAACGACATCGAGGAGCGCAGATACTGGGACGACTACATGGCCGCGTTCGAGGATGTCTTCACGCACACGAGCACGGAGTGGGCGCCGTGGTACATCGTGCCGGGCGACCGCCGCTGGTTCACCCGTCTGGCCGTCGTGAACATCATCGCCCAGAAGCTGAAGGAGATGGCTCCGCAATACCCCGAGGCCAGCGCGGAGACGCGCGCGGCGATGCCCGCGCTGAGAAAACAGTTGGCGGCAGAATTGGAGGCATGAGATGACAGGCACCGGAACCTGGTTCGACACGGCGCGCTTCGGCATGTTCGTGCATTGGAGCCATTGCAGCCAGCACGGCTGCGAGCTGTCGTGGCCGATCGTCGGCGGCGCGTCCGCGCTGCCGAAGGCAAAACAGTTGAGCGTGGCCGAGTATCACAGCACCGCGGCCACCTTCGACCCGGCGGCCTACGACCCCGCCGAGTGGGCGCGGCTGGCGAAGCGCGTGGGGATGCAGTACGCCATCTTCACGGCGAAGCATCACGACGGCTTTGCGATGTACCACACGCGGCAGAACGATTTCTCCATCGAGCACGCGCCCTATGGCCGCGATATCGTGCGGCCCTTCCTCGAGGCGATGCGCGCGGAGGGGCTGCGCGTGGGGCTGTACTACTCGCTGATCGACTGGCATCACCCGGATTACCCCGCGTTCACAGATGCGGATCGGCCCTATGCCTGGGGCCGCTGGCGGCGCTCGTCGCCGGAGGCGTGGAGCCGCTTCCTCGACTTCATGTTCGGGCAGATTCGCGAGCTGCTGACCGACTACGGCCCCATCGACATCATCTGGTTCGACGGCGGCTGGGAGCGCACGCGCGAGGAGTGGCGCGGGGCGGAGCTGGAGGCGATGATCCGCGAGCTCCAGCCCGACATCCTCATCAACGACCGGCTGCCGGGTACCGGCGATTATCTCACCCCGGAGCAGTTCGTGCCGCCCCAGCCGCCGGAGCAGGCCTGGGAAACCTGCATGACCATCAACGAGAGCTGGGGCTACAACCCGGACGACAGGCGCTTCAAGTCGGGCCGCCAGTTGATCCATACGCTGTGCGAGGTGGCCGGCCGCGGGGGCAACCTGCTGCTCAACGTCGGGCCGATGGCCGACGGCAAGCTGCCCGCGGAGCTGCTGGAAAGGCTGGCGATCATCGAGGAGTGGATGGGGCGGCATGCCGAGAGCGTGATCGGGACGACGCCGGGCCTGGAGCCGTGGCAGTTCTACGGCCCCTCGACGCGGCGCGGGGAGACGCTCTATCTGCACCTGCTGATGCGGCCGTATGAGACGGTCTCGGTGCGCGGGCTGCCGATCCGGCGGGTGAAGGCCATCACCGCGCTCGGCGCGGGCGAGGCGCTGGACTTCACGACCCGCGCGCCGATCGCAGAGAGCATGTTCGGCGCGGACCCGCTCGGCGAGGTGACGATCGTCGTGCCGGAGCGCGCGGTGGATCCGTATGCGACGGTGTTGAAGGTGGAGGTGCAGTAGCGCCGGGCGAGCCGGCGGCGGGTGAGCAGCGCGGCAGCGCGCTCATCCGTCGCCGGACGCGCCCCCTCCCGCGCGCGCCAGCGCATCGAAATCGCCCTTCACATGCTCGTAGACGCTGCGGTAGATGGCGTACAGCTCGCCGTAGCGCGCGTGGCGCGCCGGGTCCGGCTCGTAGCGCCCGCGCACCCGCACCAGCCCCGCC
>MWBF01000149.1 GCA_002068935.1 Chloroflexi bacterium ADurb.Bin325 | reverse complement strand
CTTCTTGCGCGAGATGTCGCCGCCGTAGCACTTGGCGAGCACGTCCTTGCGCACGGCCTTGACGGTCTCGCGCGCAATGATCTTGCCGCCGATGGCCGCCTGCACCGGAATCTCGAACTGCTGGCGCGGGATGACATCCTTGAGCTTGCTGACGAGCCTCTGCCCCTTGGTGTGAATCTGGTCGCGATGCACGATCATGCTCAGCGCATCCACCGGGTCCTTGTTGACCAGCACGTCGAGCCGGACCATGTCCGCCGGGCGATAGCCCTCCATGTGATAGTCCAGGCTGGCATAGCCGCGGCTGCGCGCCTTCAGCTCGTTGTAGAAGTCGGTCAGGATCTCAATGAGCGGGATGTGATAGCTCAGCAGCACCCGGCGCTGATCCAGATACTCCTGCGCCTTGAACTCCCCGCGGCGGTTCGTCACCAGATCCATCACGACGCCGATATACTCCGTGGGCGTGAACACGTCGATCTGCACCCACGGCTCGCGGATCTCCGCGATCACGGTCGGGTCGGGCAGCTCGACCGGGCTGTCGATCACCACCTCGCGGCCGTCGGTCAGGGTCACCTCGTACTCGACGCTCGGCGCGGTGAACACCAGATCCAGGTCGTACTCGCGCTCCAGCCGCTCCTGGATGATCTCCATGTGGAACAGGCCCAGGAAGCCGCAGCGGAACCCATAGCCGAGCGCCTGGCTCGTCTCCGGCTGAAAGGTCAGGGCCGCGTCGTTGAGCTGGAGCTTCGCCAGCGCATCGCGCAGCGCCAGATAATCCGCCGCGTCGCTCGGATAAACGCTGGCGAACACCATCGGCTTCATGGGCTTGTAGCCCGGCAGCGGCTGCTCCGCGGGGTTGACCCTGTACGTCAAGGTATCGCCCACCCGGCAGTCGCTCACCACCTTGAGCCCGGTCGCCAGATAGCCGACCTCGCCCGCTTCGAGCTTGCCCGTGGGCCGCATGTTGGGGCCGAACACGCCCACCTCCAGCGGCTCCAGGTGCTGGCCGGTGGACATGAGCTGCAAGGTCTGGCCCGTCTCGATGCTGCCATCGACGACCCGCACATACGCCACGACGCCCTTGTAGGCATCGTAATGGCTGTCGAAGATGAGCGCGCGCAACGGCTGGTTGCGCTGGCCGTGCGGCGGCGGCACCTGATGGACGATGGCTTCGAGCAGCGCGGCGACGTTGGTGCCATCCTTGGCCGAGATGCGCAGCACCTGCTCGTTGGGCGTGCCCAGGATATCCTCGATCTCCTGCGCCACGGCATCGGGCGCGGCGGAGACCAGATCGACCTTGTTGACGACCGGGATGACCTCCAGGTCGTGCTCCATCGCCAGATAGAGGTTCGCCAGGGTCTGCGCCTCGACCCCCTGCGTGGCGTCCACGACCAGCACCGCGCCCTCGCATGCGTTCAGGGCCCGGCTGACCTCGTAGGCGAAGTCCACGTGGCCGGGCGTGTCGATCAGGTTGAGCTCGTAGGTGCGCCCGTCGTGCGCGGCGTAGTACATCCGCACCGCGGATGCCTTGATCGTCACACCCTTCTCGCGTTCCAGATCCATGCTGTCCAGCACCTGGCTGACCATCTCGCGCTCGGAGATGGTGCCGGTGATCTGCAACAGGCGGTCGGCCAGGGTGGATTTTCCGTGGTCAATATGCGCGATGATGCAGAAATTGCGGATATCTTGCTGATCCATCGTCCTCTACTCTCGGAAGATCCTTGCCTGGCGCGATTATACCCGATGCCCGGCGATTCCGTAAACAAAAACGCCCCTGATGGGGCGTCTCCAAAACAGATCATCCCGCCAATCCGGCCGGACGCAGCTTTCAGCGGAACTGCGGACGCCGGCCCCGCGTCAGTTCGCGCCCGTGCGGGGCCGGCGCTCTAGCGCCTGTTTGAAAAGTCCCCGGCGACTGAAGTCGCGGCCACCATTGCCAAGTCTGCCTTCGCAGACTGAGACACGAAAGTCTCCGTAGGGAGACTTGGTAAATGTGGCAGCGGTTTCAACCGCCCGGAACGGGCTTTGCAAACAGACCCTGGCGCGCCGGACGCACCTCACATCCCCTGGGCCAGCCGCGCGCGATCCAGGACCGTGATGCGCGCGCGGCCGAGGCGCACCAGACCCTCCTCCTGGAACCCGGCCAGACAGCGCGCCACCACCTCGCGCGTCGTGCCGACCTCCGCGGCCAGATCCGTCTGCGTCATGCGCACGATGTCGCCGTCCTTCTCGGTCGCGTTATACAGCGCCTTCAGCACCCGCTCGCCCACCTTGTCGAAGGAGAGCCGGGCCACCAGCTCGCTGAGATGGGCCATGCAGTGAGCGGTGCTCTCCCAGGCCGCGCGGCACAACGCCGGGTCCGCATGGATCAGCGCCTCGAACCGGTCGCGCTGGACGACCAGGACCTGGCCCGCCTGCAATCCGCGCGTGTCCGCGAGCGCGTTGTCGCCGAACATCAACATGCAGAGCCCGCCGCAGGAGCGCGAGTTCGAGCTACAGATGATCTGCCGCCGGCCGCGGCTGGCGACCTTGCCCATCTGTAGTTGGCCCTTGAGGAGGAAGAGAACCGCGCCGGAGGGCTCGCCGTCCGCAAACAGCACAGAATCGGCGTCAAACGTGACGACCTGGCCGGCCTCGAACAGGGCCGCGCGCGTCGCTTCTGTGACACGGCTGAGGATGGGGTTCGAATGATTCAGGACTGGCAGTGAGGAGAGAGTGTCCATAAAACCTCCAAGCGCGGTCGTCTTCGGCCAGCTTGTAACATCTCGGCTTCGATTGTGCAAAAGATATCACACAACGAACGATGTGTCAAAGCCGCGGCAGCCGTTTCGATGCTGACCGAACGCGGCGGCGTCCTTCGGCTGCGCGCAAAAAAAGCTATTGACAACCGCCGCCAACCTCGCTATAATCGAATCAGCACATTGACGACACAGGATCGTCATGATGGCGCTTGGCTGGGGGCTTGCCAAAAATCGCTCTAGCCGGTCTCCGACCGGCCAGCGGCCCGGTCAAAAATCGGCCAGAGCGATTTTTGGATAAGTTCTAAGTTCAGCCTCACGGCTGAGGGTTAGGATAATCCTAAGCGGTGCCCCCCTCGTTCATCGGGTTGGGGGCCTTCTCTTTGAATGGAGGCGTCCATGCTGCTTGCCCTCCAGTTCCCCCTGGCAGACTCGCGGCCGTTCGTGAAGGACAGCGGCCTGCGCCGCGTCCCGGGCTGGCTGGAGCCGCGGCCCGACGAGGAATTCCTCCGCTATTTTGGCATGATCCGCCTGCGCAAGAGCGGCGGCCTGCCGGGCTGGGTGGGCGAGAACGAGATCTGCGAGGCGAACCAGGCGCTGCGCTTCCCGCGCGGCCTCGGCTCCGTCCCCGCGGACCCGGATCGCCTCATCCGGCTGCAATGCCTCTACCGGCGCTTCTACTCCGACGGCTATGCGGTCGGCAAATACGAGGTCGGCGTCGGCCCGCAGATCCTCGCCCGCAACCGATCGGCCGGGGCCGCCGGCCGGGATCGCGCCGCCCAGTTCACGGGCGAGCAGATCTCCGCGCTCATCAACCTCCTGCTCCACACGCCGGTCACGATCCGCAACTTGCAGACCGGCCAGCCGGTCGAGGTCGAGATGGGCCGCGCAGGCAAGGCGCTGGCCGCGCTCTACCTGGCCGCGAGCGGCGACCACCCGACCGCGGGCGCGGCCGATTGGTGGGTGGTCAACGGCGCGCCCCTCCTGTTCCTCGAACAGCGCGGCCGGCAGCCCATCAAGCTGGCGCAGCCGCGGCGCACGATCGAGCTCGACAAGAGATACCGGCTGGACCTGTCCTACTGCCTCTGGCCCTATGCCGGCGGACGCATCCGCATGTGGGTGCTCCAGCGCCAGAACCGCACCCCTTACAGCGACGAGTATCGCGTCGCGCGCACGCTGCGCGTCTATCTGATGCGCCTGCACGCCGAGCACGAATGCCTGCAAGCCCTCCTGCGCAACATCCGCGACGGCCACCTGACCGTCGCGCGCGGCGATCCGGAGTCCGAGGCGCTGCAAGCCCAGTTGCGCCGGTCGATGGAGCGCATCGGCAGCTACGAGACGCGCGCCGCGCGCGAGTTCAGCCCCGAGATCGCGGCCATTGCCCGCCAGTCCGTCGACGCCATGTCGCCCGGCCAGCGCGACCGCCTCGTCCAGCGCCTCCAGGAGTTGGATCTGCGCGGCAACCTGGTGCGCGGGGTGAGACAGTACGCCGACGGCGTGCTGGCCGGCGCGGAGGGCCAGGGCGCCGCGCAGATGCAGGCCGAGACGAAGCTCGACCTCGCCAAGGCGCTGCTCGCCTGCCCCAGCATCGAGGACGCCGGCGCGCGCGCGGCCATCATCCAGGCGCTGCCCCAGGAGATCAAGAACACGGCCCCGCGCAGCAACATCCCGATCGTGGATGTCATGAACCTGATAGGCGCGGCGCTGAACTATCCGGATGGCCTCACGGCGCTGATAGACCTGGTGCGCAGCCTGGAGGGGGACTCGCTCCCCCTGCGCGAGGTGGATCGCGTGATGGCCGAGTGGCACAATCAGCAGGCCCTGCATGCAGCCGGGCCGAGCGTTTGATGATATAATGCGCGAACTCTCATCGTAGGAACATGGCAGCAGCGAGGAGGCAAGATGAGTTCCGATCCAGCCCACGTTACCCTGGCGCAGATGGAGGCCATGCGGGCCGGCGCGCGGGTCGCCGTCCGCACGTGCATGGGCGTCCAGCCGGGCGACCGTGTTTTCGTATTGACCGACCGGGCGACCCTCGGCATCGGCCGGCTCCTGGCGGAGGAGGCCGCGGAGGTGCACAGCGAGGTGCTGCTGCGCGAGCTGGAGCAGTACGTGGCGCGGCCGGTGCTCGTCTTTCCCGACGACCTGCGCGCGGAGCTGCGCAAGTTTCGCCCCACCGTCACCTTCTACGCGGCGACCAGCCAGCCGGGCGAGGTCGCCTTCCGCACCACGCTGCGCATGTATCTGCTCAGCGAGCACAAGGTGCGCCACGCGCACATGCCCGGCATCACCCGGCCGCTCATGGTCGAGGGGATGCGCGCGGATTACCGCGTCGTCTCGTCCGTTACCACCGCGGTCTACGACCTGTGCCGCCTCGCCAACGAGATCCACGTCGCCACGCCGGACGGGACCGACCTGACCGCAACGCTCGACCCGAACCTGCGCTGGGTTCCCTGCACCGGCATCTATCACGAGGCGGGCAGATGGGGCAACCTGCCCGAGGGCGAGACCTTTACCTGTCCCGGCAACACCAACGGGACGATCGTCGCCCACATCATCGGCGACTACTTCAGCAGCAAGTACGGCGTGCTCGACCGGCCCGTCACGTTCACGGTGCGCGACGGCCGGGTGACGGATGTGCGCTCGGCAAACGCGGCGCTGGCCGCGGAGCTGACGGCATACCTGGATTCCGCCGAGAACGGCCGCCGCGTCGGCGAGTTCGCCATCGGCACAAACATCGGGCTGAAGAAGCTCACCGGCAACCTGCTGCAAGACGAGAAGCTGCCCGGCGTCCACGTGGCGTTCGGCAACCCGTATCCGACGGAGACCGGCGCCGACTGGTCGTCCGCGGTCCATGTGGATGTGATCCCCCTCCGCTGCACCATCACGGTGGACGGCGAGACCATCATGCACGAGGGGCGTTTCGACTATGAGCTGTTAGGGCTGCCCGAGCGACCCTGAGAGCCGGAGACGCAGGCACGCCTCGATTTATGTCGAGCACTTCCCCTCAGATCCGCCGCCCGGCCGTGGGGGCCGTGGCCGTGCTGCGCCAGCGCGCCGACGAGTTCATCGTCGGGCCGCCCGACCCCGCGGCCGACGCCGAACTGCCGGCCGGCTTCTCCGCGCAAGACGCCCGGACGGGCCGCAAGATGGTGTGGCTGGACGGCCTGGTCACAAGCGCCTCCGAATCTTTCATCGCCAACTTCATTAACCCTTACGCGCTGACGCTGGGCGCGACGAACGCGCAGATCGGCTGGCTCAGCGCGCTGACCAACCTCGCGGGCGTGATCGGCCAGCTCCCCGGCGCGCGGCTCGACGAGCGCGGCGTCAGCCGCAAACGTCTCGTCATGGTGTGCGGCGGCGGCATCGCCCGCCTGCTGCTGATCGCGATGGCGTTGATCCCGCTGGTCTTCGGCGGCGGCGCGGCCATCTACGTCTTCATCGCTCTGATCGCGCTGCGCTCGTTCATGAACCAGATCGGCGTGCCCGCCTGGTCCACCCTGGCCGCGGATCTCGTGCCCGCAAGCATCCGCGGGCGCTATTTTGCCTCGCGCAACATCGCGCTGGCGATCGCCGCACTCATCATCACGCCGCTGGCCGGCCGCCTGGCGGATCTGCTCGGCCTGCCCCGGGGCTATCAAGGCAACCTGCTGCTGGTGGGGTCGATCGCCAACCTGATCGTCGCCGACCTGGCCCGCCAGGCCGGCATCGCCATCGACTGGCGCCGCCATGCCGCCACCGGCGTGCCGGTCACGCTGGGCAGCCTGCTGCTGCTGTGGGGCTGGATGGGCTGGGTCGGGGGTTGACCCGGCCTGAACGAGCCCGACTGCGCAGCCAGCCGCAGTTCGCCTGGTTCACGGCCATCGCGTTCATCTGGAACCTGGGCATCATGGTGGCCGGGCCGTTCTTCAGCGTCTACCTGGTGCGCGATCTCAGCGCAAGCCTGACGCAGATCGGCCTGCTGGCGGCCATCAACAGCCTGGCCGCCATCTTCGGCCAGCGCCTGTGGGGCCGGCTGGCCGACCGCCGCGGGCCTGAGTGGGTCGTGCTCGTCGCCGGCGGGGGCACCCCGCTGATCCCGGCGCTCTATGCGCTCATGCCGAACCCGTGGCTCCTGCTGCCGGTGGAGGCGCTGTCGGGCTTTGCCTGGGCCGGCTACGGCCTGGCGAACTTCAACCTTCTGCTGGATCTGACGCCCGCCGCGCAGCGCGTCCGCTATATCGCGCTCTACCAGGTCGCGGTCTTCACGGCCTCGTTCATCGGCCCGCTCATCGGCAGCGCGCTCGCCAATACGATCGGCATTGTCGGCCTGTTCTGGGCCTCGACCGCGGGCCGCGCCGTCGCCGCGCTGATGTTCATGTGGGCGATCTACAGGGTGCGCTCAGCGGCCCGTCGCGGCGGCGCATAGCCGGCCGCGCGTCGCAGGCCGGAAGGCCCCGAACGGCCGCGCGTCGCCTTGCCACGGCTGGCCCGTTGTGCTAACATTTCCCTGCGCACTCATGCGAGGGGAGGCTCACAGCAATGAACTGCAAGCAATGCGGGACGTGGAACCCTGACGACAAGCGCGTCTGCTGGAAGTGTCAGGCGGAACTGCCCAAGCCCGTCGAGGTCAAGAAGAAACAGCCGACCGTATTCCTCGGCCTGCCGGCCTGGGCCTGGGTCGTACTCGTGCTGATGATAGTCCTGATGTTCGGGGGCCAATGTCTCGGCCCGCTGCTGGGCGGCGGGTGATCCCGGACTGTCCTGACGTCTCACACACGGTTGCGGCGCTGCTGCACTGGATGGCATCCGCGCGGCGCGACCTCCCCTGGCGTCAGCGCCGCGACCCGTATGCCGTCTGGGTCTCGGAGGTCATGCTCCAGCAGACCCAGGCCGCGACGGTCGTCCCCTACTTCGAACGCTGGCTGACGCGCTTCCCCGATGTCGAAACCCTGGCGGCCGCGCCGCTGGATGCCGTGCTCAAGGCCTGGGAGGGGCTCGGCTATTATGCGCGCGGGCGCAACCTCCACCGCGCCGCGCAACTGATCGTCGCGCGACACGGCGGCCAGCTCCCCCGCGACCGCGCCGCGCTGCGCGCGCTGCCGGGCATCGGCCGCTACACCGCGGGCGCGATCCTGAGCCTGGCCTACGGCCAGCCGGAGCCCGCGCTGGACGGCAACGTGCGCCGCGTGCTCTGTCGGCTCTGCGATGTGGCCGAGGATCCGCGCCAACCCGCGGTCGAGGCGCGGCTGTGGGAGGTGGCCGGGGCGCTCGCGGCCGCGGCGCCGCCCGGCCGGGCCGGAGATCTCAACGAGGCGTTGATGGAGCTGGGCGCGCTGGTCTGCACGCCGGGCGTCCCGGCCTGCGACGCCTGCCCGCTGGCGGAACAGTGCCGCGCGCGGCGGCGCGGCGTGCAGGCCGAGCGGCCCGTTCGCGCGGCCAGGCCGTCCACGCCCCACTACGACATGACCGCGGCCGTCATCGCCGATACATCGGGCCGGCTGCTGATCGTGCGCCGGCCCGACGCGGGGCTGCTGGGCGGGCTGTGGGGCTTTCCCGGCGGCGCGGCGCAGCCGGACGAGCCGCTGCCCGCGGCCGTCGAGCGCAACGTGCGCGAGCAGGTCGGCGTCGCGGTGGCCGCGGGCGCGCGGCTGGCCCGGGTCAAACACGCGTACACCCACTTTCGCATCACGCTCCACGCGTTCGCCTGCGCCTGGACGGGCGGCGCGCCCGCGTGCGCGACCTGCGCCGATGCGCGCTGGGTCGCGGCGGGCGAGCTGGCCGACTACGCCTTCCCGGCCACGGATCGGAAGATCGCGGAGCAAATCGCGTAAGCTGTTGGAAGGGGGCAACCCGGCCCCCACCCCAACCCCTCCCCCGCTGCGCAGGGGAGGGGGAAACAGACAATCTGGCCCC
>MWBF01000148.1 GCA_002068935.1 Chloroflexi bacterium ADurb.Bin325 | reverse complement strand
GTTCTGCGATATCGTCGAAGAACCAGCCGCAACTCGTCTGCATCAGCATCACCTGCCGCTCCATCTCGAGAAGCGCGAGCACTCGCCGCCGTTCTCCGGGCCGACGACGAAGAGCCGCAGGGTGCATGCTGCGCCGTCCGTCATCCCGTTGGCGGCCAACACCTCGGCGATCCAGCGGCCGATGACGCTCGCCTCCGCGGGCAGCGGCAGGGCGATGATCTCCGCCGAATGGGCCAGGCGGGCCAGGTGCGCGGCCTGTTCGAAGACGACGCCGTTCTTGACCTGCATCGATTCGTAGACGCCGTAGGCGCTCTGGAGGGCCGGGTTGAAGATCGAGATCGTGGCGTCGGCGGGCGAGATCAACACGCCGTTGCGCGAGACATAGAGGGGCGCAGCCATGTGAGGAACTCCGGACATGAAATACCGGGCGGTCGGCCCGGCGGATGTAGCATACATTCTCGGATGCAAGCGGCGAACGGCGAGCGCGCCGGCCATCAGCGCGGCTGGGCGCGCATCAGCGCCTGGATCTCCGCCAGCGTGGGGAGCGGCTCGCTCGTGCGATCGCGGCCCACATACAGGCCTGCCGCGGCGCAGGCGAACTTGACCTTGTGCTCCAGCGGCCAGCCCGGTTGCAGCCAGCCGTAGATGATGCCGGCCTTGAACAGGTCGCCCGCGCCGCTCGTGTCCACCACGTGCTTAATCTCATACGGCTCGACGCCGAAGGCCGAGCCGTCGGCCCGCACGACCAGGACCGGCCGCGGGCCATCGGTGATCATGATGACGCCGGCGCCCTGCGCTTGCAGCTCGAGGGCGTGGTCGTATTCGTAGATGCCCGTGAAGTTGGCCTGCAACCAATCGCGCGAGATGATGATCGCGTCGCTGCGGCCGGCCAGCGGATATTGCAGCCAGATCGCATCGGCGGAGATGACGGGCTTGCCGTACTCGCGCGCGGTGGCCGCGGCCCGGTCGCGCTCGTCCCGACCGTAGGCGTCCACGCTGAGCAGCCGCGCGCGCTGCATCAGCTCGGCGGTCAGCTCGTCCTTGGGCGTGTCGTCGTACCAGTAGGCGATGCGGCTGCGCTCGCCGTCGGGCGTGACGAGGATGCGCAGGAAGGGCGTCGTGATGTTGTCGTGTTGCCGGATGTAGCGGGCGTCCACCAGGGGATATCGCGCCAGCTCGGAGAGGATGAAGGCGGCCTTGCGGTCATAGCCGATGTAGTTGCCGACCACTGCGACGCGCAGGCCCCAGGTTGCCAGCGGCAGGGCAACCTTCAGCGCCTCGCCGCCGACCTCGTCCGATTCGAGCTGCGCCACGGCATCGCGCCGCGGGGTCGGCAGATGCGACAGGCGGGTCAAGTTTTCGAGGCTGATCGTCCCATAACAGAGCACATCATAAAGGTCGTCGCTATCCGCCATGCTGGTCCTCCTGCACACGTGCGGAGCATTCTAGCACAAAACCGCACGAAGGGAAACCGGTCAGCGGTGAAAATCGGGGCAGCGGCCGGCGAACGGGCCGTCGTTGAGCTGCACGGACTGCGCGGCGGGCATGCTCTGTCAGACCCTCCGCCAGCGCAGCAGGCGCGCGGCCGTGTCGTACAGCGCATAGGCCGCGCCCGCGCCATCGTGCGGCTCGCCCACGCTGCCGACGCCGATCAGCCAGCGCGCCGCCGCATCCAGCGTCAGCTCGCCCGCGCTGCCGGGGATGTGCGACGGCGCGCCGCCCGGCGGCCAGCGCCAGGCCTCCTGGACATGGGTGTGGCCGTGGAAGAACACGGAGATGTCCTCCGCGTCGAGCTCGGCGAACGCGGCCCAGCGCGCCTCCTCCGAGTGCCGTATGGAGGGGAAGAGCGCGCTCCAATGCAGGTTGTTGCTGCGCAGGTGCTCGACGACGTGCGCGATGGAGAGCTTAGGGGGCCAGACCGGGCTGGCGTGGGCCGCCAGGAAGCCATCGGCCCGGAATTGGGCCGGCCAGCGCGCGATCCACCCGCGATAAGGCGCGCGCTGGCCGCGCAGCCCCGAGGCCTCCCAGTTGCCGAAGACGTACTCGGCGTCGACGGCCTGCAACATGTCCAGCGCCACGGGGCTGGCGATGTCGCCCAGCGCGAGGACGCGCTCGGCGCGGAGGCTCTGCGCATCGGCCAGCACGCGCGCGAGACGGTCGCCGCGGCCGTGTATGTCGGAGACAATTGCCCATAGGGTCATAGGCCCCACTTTATACTTCGGGCGATAGGGCCGTGTCAAATCAGGGGGTGACGCTTCCCGTCCGGGCCGGCTTTCGCCGAAGCGCCCACTACGAACGGGGTTGGTTTGTAGTAGGCGCTTGAGCGCCCCGCGTCCGACAAGGCGCTGAAGCGCCCACTATGAACGGAGGCCAGGGGGCACGGTCGGAGACCGGCCCCAGCAGGTTTCCGGGTAGCCGCTGATTTCACGCCAGATCCAACGGCAGGGGCGGCTGGTAGGGCGGACGCTTGCCGGAGAGCAGGACGTAGGGCGCGGCCTGGTCGGCCCGCGCGCCGAGCTTGCGCAGGTCTCCGATCTCGCGCAGCGCGCCCTGTCGCCGCGCGGCCGCGATGGCGCGCGCCGAATGCGGGCCGATGCCCGGCACGCGCAGCAGCTCGCTGACCGGCGCGCGGTTGACCTCGACCGGGAAGCGTTCCGGATGGACGCGCGCCCAGGCCGTCTTGGGGTCCACATCGGCGCGGAGCAGGCCCGCCGCGTCGAAGGGCAGCTCGTCCGCGCTGAAGCCGTAGAAGCGCAGCAGCCAATCCGCCTGATAGAGCCGATGCTCGCGGCGCGGGTCGGTGGCCGCGGCGGCCTCCAGCGGAGTGCCCGGGACCGGGCGGAACGCGCTGTAGTAGCTGCGCGCCAGGCGCACCTCGCGGTAGAGCGTCTGTACGGTGTTGAGCAGCTCGCGGTCGCTCTCGCCCGCCGGCCCGACGACGAACTGCGTGGACAGGCCGAGCCTCACGCCGCCCTGGCCGAGCGTCGCGGGCTGTTCGCGGCGGCGGATGAGGTCTGCGGCCGTCCGCAGCGGGCCGATCAGCTCGGCCATGCGCTTGTCGGGGGCCAGGAATGCCAGCCGGTCCGCGGTCGAGCCTTCGAGGTTGACCGACACGCGGTCGGCCAGCTCGACCGCGCGCGCGACCTGCGCGGCCTCCGCGCCGGGCAGGATCTTGAGGTGCAGATAGCCGCGGAAGCGGTACTTCTCGCGCAGCAGCTCGGCCGTGGCGATCATCTCGTCCATGGTGCGCCGCGCGCCGATGATGCCGGAGCTGAGGAACATGCTCTCCACGAGGCCGGCGCGATACATCAGATCGAAGCTGCGGGCCAGCTCGTCGGGCGTCACGTGCACGCGGCGGGTGTCGCGGCCCGCGCTGAACGCGCAGTAGCGGCAGCGGTTCTGACATGCGCTGGTCTGGAGGATCTTCAGGGCGGGCTTGCGCTGGCCGTCGGGGGCTTGCAGGTGCGAGATGCAGGGCAGGACGCGCGGGTCGGGCGCGGCGTCGGTCTGCGGCGCAAAGAACCCGCGGCCGTCGCGCTGCACGTCGCCCGCAGGCGCGACGCAGTCATCGTACTGGGCCGCCTGGCCCAGGAGGGTGAGCTTCTCGCGTATGTCCATCGCCGGCCTCCTGTCTCTTGTAGGCAGAAGCATTATACGAACGAATGTTCGGTCTGTCAAGCCGGACGACAATTCTACAATTCTTGATAGATCGGGGCGTCCTTCGACTGGCCTTGTGCTGTCGACAGCGTTGGGCCGTCCACCCGCTCAGGATGCCCGCGCATCCGCGCCTGTTTGTAGTAGGCGCTTTAGCGCCCCCGCGGTCGGCAAGGCGCTGAAGCGCCCACTACGAACCTGGGATAGACACATTAGCGCCCCGCGGCCCGATACGGCGCTGAAGCGCCCACTACGAACCTGGGATGGGCGCATTAGCGCCCCGCGGCGGGCAGCGCGTCGAACCACGCGGCGGCCTGCTGGATGTCCACGTTGCCGCCGCTGAGGATCACGCCAACGCGCTTCCCGGCCACGTCGTAGCCGCGGCTGTAGACCGCGGCCAGCCCCAGCACGCCCGTCGGCTCGACGATCAGCTTGAGCCGGGTCCAGACGAAGTACATCGTGCGGATCAGGTCGTCGTCCGAGACGGTGAGCATGTCGGCCACGTATTGACGGACCAGGGGGAAGGTCAGCTTGCCCAAATAGGGCGTGCGCGCGCCGTCAGCGATGGTGGCCGGGTTGTGGACGGTGTGCAGCGTGCCCGTCCTGAACGAGCGGGCGGCGTCGTCGCCGGCCTCCGGCTCGACGCCGATGACGCGACAGCCGGGCGCGAGCGCCCTGGCCGCGATGGCGCAGCCGCTCAACAGCCCGCCGCCGCCGCACGGCACGAACAGATAGTCGAGCGGGCCGGTCTCCTGCAACAGCTCCAGCGCGGCAGTGCCCTGCCCCGCGATGATGTGCGGGTGGTCGTAGGGCGGGATCAGCGTGTAGCCGTGCTCCGCGGCCAGCCGGCCCGAGATCGCCTCGCGGCTCTCGGTCGCGGGGTCGTAGGTGACGATCTGCGCGCCGTAGTCGCGCGTCGCGGCCAGCTTCAGCGCGGGCGCGTCCTGCGGCATGACGATGGTCGCGCGGATGTCGAGCAGCCGGCTGACCAGCGCGAGCGCCTGCGCATGGTTGCCCGACGAGTGGGTGATCACCCCGCGCGCCTGCTCCGCCGCGCTCAGCCGGCTGACCGCGTTGTATGCGCCGCGGAACTTGAACGCGCCGACCCGCTGGAGGTTCTCGCACTTGAGATAGACCTGCGCGGCGCAGGCCGCGTCCAGCAGCCGCGATGTGGCGACGGGCGTGCGGTGCGCAACGCCCGCGATCTGCGCGGCCGCGGAACGAACATCGTCGAATGTGACCACGTGCTTGTCCTTTGCAGAGACCCGACCTCCGGCGGCTACGCGATCGTGACCCGCGATCCGGCCGCGGTCTTCAGCACGTCGATGCGCGCGGGGAACATGTCCTTGAGCTCGTCGATGTGCGTGATGATGATGACGCGCTCGAAGTCGTCCTTGATGGAGTTGATGGCCTCGATCACCAGCGCGAGGCCCTGCGCGTCCTGCGACCCGAAGCCCTCGTCGATGATGAGCGTCTGGAGCTGTGCGCCGGCGCGCCGCGCGAGCAGCTTGCTGATGGCGATGCGCAGCGCGAGGTTGGCGCGGAACGCCTCGCCGCCCGAATAGAGGTCGTAGGAGCGCTGGCCCACCTCGTCCGCGATGAAGATGTCCAGCGTCTCGGCCATCCCGCCCGTCACCTTCTCGCGCTGCGTCTCCAGTCGGACGCTCATCCGCCCGTCGCTCATGCAGTTCAGCAGCCGGTTTGCCTCGGCCTCGATCTCCGGGATGGCGCTTTCGATGATCATCGCCTGGAGGCCCTTCTTGCCGAAGGCCTCGCGCAGCTCGGTGTAGAGGCTGATCTCGTCGTTGATCGCATCCAGGTCGGCGGATAACTGTCTGCGGCGCACGGCCTGCGCGTCCAGCGCATCCAACTGCTGCATGGCCGCGCCCTCCAACTGACGGGCGCGGCGTTCGGCCTGCGCGGCCTGTTCCACGGCCGCGTCCAGCCGGGAGAGCTCGGCCTCCTGCCGCGGCAGTTCCGCCGCCGCGGCCGCCAGCTCCTGCCGCCGCGCCTGATCCTCGGCCAGCTCGGCCTCGCGCCGCGCGACCACGGCCTCAGCCGCGGCGACCCGCTGCTGCGCCTCCGCAAGCCCCTCGAGCGCGGGGAGAAGCTGGCCCTGGTAGCGGGCCTCGAACGCGGCCAGCTCGTTCACCCGATGCCGCGCCTGATCGTGCGCCGCCGGGTCATAGCCCAGCGCGCGCGCCTCGGCCCGCAGGGCCGCCAGCTCCGCGCGCTCTTCGGCCGCGTAATCCTCGCGGGCCAGCCGGTCGGCCAGCCCCGCCTCGGCCGCGGCCAGCCGCGCCAGCTCCGCCTCCGCGGCCTGCCCGTCCGCCACCGCGGCCTCCGCCTGGATGGCCTGCCGCTGCCGCGCATCGCGGGCGCGCAGCGCCTGGGCCAGCCCCTTGTCCTCGGCCTCCAGCGCGCGACGTCGGTCGGCCAGCGCCCGGCCCTCGTCCTGCGCCGCCTGATAGCGGCCGCGCAGGCCGGCCCGTTCGGCCTCGTAGTCCGCGAGGATCTGCTCGCGGTGCGCCTGCGTGAGCGGCTGGCGGCAGACCGGACAGGCCGCGCTGTCGGCCTGTTCCAGGATCAGGGCGCTCTTCTCCTTGATGGCCTCCCCTTCGTTGCGCAGCCGGTCGGCGTCGGACTTGAGCGTCGCCAGGCGCTCGCCGGCCGCGCGGTCCTCCGCGGCAATGGCGTCGCGGCGGGCCTGCTGCTCCGCCATCTGCGCCAGGATGGCCTGCGCCTCGGCGAGGAGCGCGGCCTGCTGCTGGCCGGCCGCGACCTTCTTCTGCTGCTCGCGCTGAAGGTCGGCCAGCCGGCGGCGCTCCATCTCCAGGCCGTCGCGCGCGCGCTGGACGGCCTGGTCGAGCTTGAGGATCCGCGCCTGTAGCTCCGTATCCCTGCGCAGCTTCGCGTTGTAGTCGGCCTCCTGCGTGCGCGCTTCTTGCAGCCCGCGCCAGCCCGTCTCGATGGTCGCGCGGTCGGCGAGGGTCTTCTCGTATGCGGCAAGCTGGCGCTGCGCGGCGCTGCGCTGGTCGCGCATCTCGGCCAGGTCGCGCTCCGCGCGGGCCAGGCGGTTGCGCAGGTCGGCCAGCTGCTGCGCCTGCCCGCGCAGGCCCTGCACCTGGAGGCGCAGCGCGGTCTGTTGCGCCTCGGCCGCGCGCAGCGTATCGACGGCCCGGCTCACCGCCTGGCGCGCATCGGCAAGCCCGGCCTCGTACTCGCCGCGCCGCGCCAGCGCATGGTCGATGCCGCCTATCTCGCCCTGCACATGGATGGCGCGCTCCTTGTGGAGGCGCACCTCCTCCTTGGCCCGCTCCTCGTACAGGTCGTAGCGGCTCAGGCCGAGGATGTCGGCCAGGATCTGCTTGCGCTCGGACGCGGTCTTGACGGTGAAGGAGTCGGCCCGGCCCTGCAGCAGGAACGCGGAGTTGACGAAGGTGTCGTACTCCATGCGCAGCGTGCGGATGATCTGGGCCTGCCGCTCGTTAACGTTGCCCTCGTCGAGCAGTTGCCACTCCTCGCGGCCCGCGTTCCAGACGTACAGGTGCAGGTCGGTCCGGCCGCGGCCCTTCGTGCTCCGTTGACGCCAGACGCGGTAGCGCTGCGGTCCCAGGCCGAACTCCAGATCCACCCACATCTCGGATTCGCCCAGCGCGATCAGCTCGTCATCGCGGCGCGCGCGGGCGCGGCCCCAGAGCGCCCAGGTCATCGCGTCCAGCAGCGCGGACTTGCCGTGGCCGTTGTCGCCCGTCAGACACGCCAGGTGGATGCCGGAGAAGTCGAGGCTCTGCTCCTCGCGGTAGCACATGAAGTTATGGAGTTTGAGTTTGTGAGGGATCATGGCTCAGCATCTACTTTGTAGTCGGCTTTGCTTTCCCTGATGGCATAGGGCTGCACCAGCACCTCCGCAGGGATGCCGAGGCCCGCATAAAGACGGCGGATCATCTCCAACGTGAGAGGCCGCCTGCGGTTGAGTATCTCGGCCACGCGAGCCCGGCTGCCGATAAACGGCTCGATATCCGCTCGTGTCAGCCCTCGGCTTTCCATGTAATACTTGAGCATCTCGATCGGATCGGCCTGAGGCATAGGGTAATGTTGCGACTCGTAAGCTTCCACGAGGGTGGTCAATACGTCGAGCCGATCTGCCTCGGTGCTGCCTGCCGGCGCGTCGAACAATTTCTCGATCTCGAGAAGAGTCGCCTCGTAGTCCCTCTCCGAGCGGATTGGCTTGATGTCCATTGCATCCTCACACCGATTCAGCATCGATCTCGTTATATGCCGCATGTGTGCCGACGAATCGAATATAGACGATAGCCTGTTCATAGTGAACGGCAACGATCACACGATACTGGTTACCTTTGACATTGAAAACCACCCGGTTATGACCGAGAATGCTTGCGTTTCGGTAGACCTGCTTGATATCGGCGGGAGTGCGCCACCGGGCGTGCTTCACATCTTGATACCACGCCATCAAAGCATCTTGTGCCTCCGGATGTTGCTCCCAGAAGGCTCGCAATGTTCGTAATGCAATCACACGCATAGTGATTATATCATGATCCCAAAATGGGAGCAAGCGTTACAGCCAGGGTTCCACAAGGTACGCCTGCGAAGCATCTGAGCGGACGGCAGGCTTCTGGCTCGGTCGGAGACCGGCCAGAGCAGTTTTTGGATAGGCTTTCAGTGTCCATTTGACAGCTTGCCCTGGCTTGCCTTGTCGCCCCATCCCCCTCTCCTGACGTGCGAGCTTCGGCTCACACGTCAGGAGAGGGGAAGCCGAGGGGGTGAGGCGGACCCTCAGTAGTTTTCGGACTGAAACCCCGGCCGTACGAATCCGACCCTAAAACCCCTGCAGCAGGCTCAGATCTGCAACGGCGTCGGGCAGGGCCGCGATTCGCTGCACCAGCGCCAGCCGCGCCGCGCGCACCGCGGGATCCTCGGCCATGACGAGCACGTCGGCAAAGAAACGGTTGATCGGCTCCTTCAGCTCGCGCAGCACGTCGGCCAGCGCGGCCACGCTTTC
>MWBF01000147.1 GCA_002068935.1 Chloroflexi bacterium ADurb.Bin325 | reverse complement strand
CCGCCTATCGGATCACGGGGCGGCAGGGGGGCGATGAGCGCGACGAGGGCTACGCCTGCGCCAACCTGCTGGCTTCTTACGTGCATCTGCACTTCAGCGCACGGCCGGAATTGGCCGGTCGGTTCGTCGAGGCCTGCCGCGACTGGCAGGCGGGCCTGGGTTCCGCCTGAGGAGGGCGTTATGTCGAAGAAAGCGATCGGTTCTCGCGTGTTCATGTTGGTAACCGCCCTGCTGTTGCTGGGTGGCCGCGCCGCCTGGGCCAGCGTCAATTCTGCGCCGCAGGCGATGCATATCATGGAGGGGTTCTTGCCCCCGCTCTGGGCCGCCATCTGGTTTGCCGTCGCGCTCCCCTTCTGGGCGATCGGGTTCCGGCAGATCGGCAGGCTGGTCCGCGAGAAGCCGGAGTCGCGGCTGCTGTTGGGGCTGGTGGGCGCGTTCGCCTTCGTGCTGAGCGCGCTCAAGATCCCCAGCGTCACCGGATCGAGCAGCCACCCGACCGGCGTCGGCCTGGGCGCGATCATCTTCGGCCCGTTCATGATGAGCGTCGTGGGCGCCATCGTGCTGCTGTTCCAGGCGCTGCTGCTGGCCCACGGCGGCCTGACCACCCTGGGCGCCAACACCGTCTCGATGGCGATCGTCGGCCCCCTGGTGGCCTACGGCATCTGGCGCGGGCTGCGGGGACGCCTGTCCGAGGGCTGGGTCGTGTTTCTGGCCGCGGCGCTGGCCGATCTGACCACCTACGTCGTCACTTCTGTGCAGTTGGCGCTGGCCTACCCCGACCCGGCCAGCGGGTTCATGGGCGCGTTCGCCAAGTTCGCCGCCATCTTCGCGGTCACGCAGATCCCGCTGGCGATCAGCGAGGGCATCCTCACGGTCCTGATCTTCAGGGCCCTGCGCAATACTGCCCCGGTCGAGATGCGCGCCCTGGGCCTGGAAGGAGCCTGATATGTCTGCCAAATCAGCGAATGCCTGGGTCACCGTGGCGCTGATCGCCATCGTGATCCTGTTGGCGGTCGCGCCGCTCTTCCTCCACCGCGACTCGGAGTTCGGCGGCGCGGACGGCGAGGCCGAGACGGCGATCACGGAGATCGCGCCCGATTACGAGCCGTGGTTCAGCCCGCTCTGGGAGCCGCCGGGCGGCGAGACCGAAAGCCTGCTCTTCGCCCTGCAGGCCGCGTTGGGCGCGGGCTTCATCGGCTACTTCTTTGGCCTCAAGCGCGGACAGCGCCAGACGGCAAAGTAGTGTGGACTGGATCGACCGCTTTGCTTACAGCAACCGCCTGCGCTTCGTCCATCCGGGGCAGAAGGTCGCGCTGGCGCTGCTGGTGATCGCCCTCTGCCTGGCGTCGGACAAGCCGCTGGTGGGGCTGCTGGCAGCCGCGTGGATGGTCGCGCTGGCCGTGATCATGGCGCGGCTGCCGCTGCGCGTCTTCGGCGGCGCGGTGTTCACCGAGGGAGTGTTTCTGCTGTGGGCGGTGATGGGCATTGCGGTCAGCATCCATGCCGGGGGCGGCCGTTGGCCGCTGACGTTCTCGATCACGGCGGAGTCGCTCGCGGCCGCCCAACGCCCGTTTGCGCGGGCGCTGGGCGGCGCGGCCACGATGGCATTTCTGGCCTTCACGACCCCGCTGGTTGACCTGTTGGATCTGGGACGCCGCGTCGGGGTCCCGCTGGTGCTGCTGGATCTGGCGACGCTGATCTACCGGTTCGTCTTCGTGCTGCTGGAGAGCCTTCAGCGCATGGTGAGCGCGCAGGAGACCCGGCTGGGCTACAGCAACATGCGGCGGGCGATGCACAGCGCGGCGCTGGTGGCCACCCGGCTGCTCGTCGACGCCTATCAGCGCAGCCAGCGCCTTCAGACCGCGCTCGACAGCCGCGGCTATGCGGGCGACCTGCGCGTCCTGCCGACGCAATATCAGCATAGCTGGCCGCTCTGGTGGGTCACTGCCGCCGTGTGCCTCAGCTTGGGGATGGTGTGGTGGCTGATATGACCGCGCTGCTGGCGCTCGAACAGGTTTATTACCGCTATCCGAGCCGCGACGCCGCCGCGCTGGATGGGGTCAGCGTCGCGTTCGGCCGCGGGCAGCGCATCGCGCTGATCGGCCGCAACGGGTCGGGCAAATCCACGCTGATGCTGCACTGCAACGGCATCCTGCGGCCCCAGCAGGGCGTTGTCCGGCTCGACGGGCGCGAGGTGAAGTATGATCGGGCCGGGCTGCTGCGGCTGCGGCGCCGGGTCGGGCTGGTGCTCCAGAACCCCGACGACCAGTTATTCTCCGCCAGCGTGCGCCAGGACATCAGCTTTGGCCCGCTCAACCTGGGGCTGGACGAGGCCGCGGCCCGGCATAGGGTGGACGAGGCGGCCGAACTGTGTCGGGTTACGCACCTGCTCGATCGGCCCACGCACGCGCTGAGCGGCGGCGAGAAGACGCGCGTCGCGCTGGCCGGCGTGCTGGCCATGGATCCGCAACTGCTGATCGCCGATGAGGTCGCGGGCGGGCTGGATCCCTGGATGCAGGAGGCCCTCTACGACATCCTGAATCGGCTGGTCGAACAGGGCAAGACGGTCGTGCTCTCCACCCATAACCTGACGGTCGCGCGCGGCTGGGCCGATCTCGTGATCGTGATGCGAGACGGCCGCGTGCAGATCGTTGCGCCGCCAGCACAAATCTTCTCCGACCCGGCCATCCTGAGGGAGACCGAGCTGGATCAGGTGCGGATGTGATGAACCTTCTTCTGATTGGGCTGAACCACACCGATGCGCCGGTACAGGTGCGCGAGCAGTTGGCAACCCCTGCGGGCCGCCTGCCCGCGCGCCTGGCCGCGCTGCGCGCCGTGCAAGGCGTCAACGAGGTGGCGATCCTGTCCACCTGCAACCGGTTCGAAGTGTACGCGGCCGTCGAAGACCTGGTCGCAGGGCAGGGCGCGCTGCTGGCCGCGTTGGAGGCGTGCGACTCGCAGCGTTAT
The DNA here is from genome assembly GCA_002068935.1 of Chloroflexi bacterium ADurb.Bin325. Classification (GTDB taxonomy): domain Bacteria; phylum Chloroflexota; class Anaerolineae; order CG2-30-64-16; family CG2-30-64-16; genus MWBF01. The sequence goes on along the minus strand of MWBF01000147.1, from coordinate 5,877 downwards.
CTTCGCGCGCTGAGCAACCAGGCCGCCGCGCGGCATCTGTGCCGGGTCGCCGCGGGCCTCGACTCCCTGCTGTTGGGCGAGCATGAGATCCTGGGGCAGGTCAAGGATGCGTTCGAGGCGGCCCTGAGCGCCAAGACGTCCGGCCCGGTGCTCTCGCGCGTGTTTCGCAGCGCCATCGTCGCGGGCAAGCGCGCGCGGACCGAGACCGCGATCGGCGACGGCCTGCATTCCCTGGGCGAGGTGGCGCTGAGCCTGGCGCAGCAGCACCTGAGCGATCTTTCCGACCGCACGGTCCTGGTGATCGGCGTGGGCCGGATCGGCAAGGTGGCCGCGCAGTCGTTGGTGACGGGCGGCCTGCGCTGGGTGTTGGTGGCGAACCGCACCCATGAGCGCGCGGCCGCGTTGGCCGCCGCGCTAGGGGGCCGCGCGGTGCGCTTCGATGCGCTGGACGAGCACCTCATCCGGGCGGATCTGGTCATCGCGGCCACCGGCGCGCCGCACGTAGTGCTCCACGCGGACGCCCTGCGCCGGGCGATGGCCGCGCGCTCCGGCCGCCCGCTGATCGTCGTGGATCTGGCCGTGCCGCGCAACGTGGATCCGGCAAGCCGCGCCGTCGCCGGCGTAGACCTGTACGACATGGACGACCTCAGCGAGATCGTCAAGACGCAGCACCACGTGGCCGGCCCGGCCATCGCGGCCGCCGAGGCCATCGCCGAAGCTGAGGCCGACGGGTTCATCGAGTGGCTGCGGCAGCGCCGGGTGGTCCCGCTCATCCAGGATCTCTTCATCCAGTCGGAGGCCATCTGCAAGGCCGAGGTGGAGCAGTGCCTGGCGCGCCTGCCGGACACATCGGAGGAGCGCCGGCGCGCCATCGCCGCGCTGGGCGAGAACCTGACCCGCCGGCTGCTCTTCGGCGCGACTCACGCCATCAAGGCCGCGGCGATCCAGATGGATGGTGAGTGAGCGATGTCCTACCCCATCGTTTTGACCGGCCCGCTCACCGCCGCGGTGATCGGCGGCGGGCCGGTGGCCGAGCGGAAGACGCAGGGCCTGTTGCAGGCGGCCGCGACGGTCACCGTGGTCAGCCCGCAGTTGACCCCCGCGCTGGAGCAGTGGGCGCGGGCCGGCCGCCTCACCGCGATCCGCCGCGCCTACCGGCCGGGGGATCTGCGCGGCGCGCGGCTGGCGGTCGCGGCGACGAACGATCCCGCGGTGAACGCGGCCGTCGCGGACGAGGCCGATGAACGCGGCTGCCCGGTCAACGTGGTCGACGACCCGTCCCGCTGCACGTTCCATACACCGGCCGTCGTCCGCCGGGGAGAGGTCGTCATCGGCGTCAGCACCGGCGGCGCCAGCCCCGCGCTGGCCCGGCGCCTGCGCGGGGAGATCGAGGCCATCCTCGGCCCGGAATACGAGCCGCTCGCCGATATCCTGGCCCGGCTCAGGCTGCGGCTGCGCGACCCGGAATCGGGGGCGTCGCGGGCCGCGCCGGCGTGGGATCGGCTGATCGACGAGCTCCTGCCGCTTTTGAGGGCCGGCGAGGATCGGGCCGCGCGGGAGGCCGCCGAGCGCTTTGCGGCCGCGGCCGGGCAGGAAGGGGAGAGATGAAGACGCTGGTGATCGGCACGCGCGCCAGCAAGCTGGCGCTACAGCAGACCCATTGGGTGGCTCGACGGATCGGGGAGCTGGCCCCCGAAGTGAGCCTGGAGGTGCGGACGATCGTCACCCACGGCGACGTCGATGCGGACACACCTTTGCCCGCGCTCGGCGGAAAGGGCGCGTTCACGCAGGAGATCGAGGCCGCGCTCCTGCAGGGCCGCATTCAGATGGCCGTGCACTCGCTGAAGGACCTCCCGACCGAGCTGCCGGCCGGCCTGGTCATCGGCGCGACCCCGGAGCGCGGCGACGCCCGGGACGCGCTGATCTCGCGCGAGGGGCGCGCCCTGGCCGAGCTGCCCGCGGGCGCGGTCGTCGGCACCAGCTCGCTCCGCCGGTCCGCGCAGCTCCTGGCCCTGCGCCCGGATCTGCGGATAGCGCCCCTGCGCGGCAACGTGGACACCCGCCTGCGCAAGCTCGAAGAGGGCATGTACGACGCCATCGTCCTGGCGGTCGCGGGCCTGGCGCGGCTGGGCCTCGCCGGCCGCATCACCGAACACCTCGCGCCGGAGGTCATGCTGCCCGCGCCGGGCCAGGGCGCGCTGGCGGTCGAGGCGCGCGCCGATGACGGGGAGACGCTGGCGCTGCTGGCCGCGGCCCTGGAGCACCCGGCGACCCGCGCCGCGGTCACGGCCGAGCGCGCGCTGCTGACCGCGCTGGGCGGCGGCTGTCACCTGCCCATCGCGGCGTACGGGGAGGTCGCGCCGGGAACCGGCGTCCTGCGCCTGCGCGGGCTCATCGCCGCGGCGGACGGCCGGCGCAGCGTGCGCGGCGAGATCGGCGGCCCCGCGGCGGACGCGGCGCGGCTCGGCGCGGCGCTGGCGGAGGAGCTGCTGGGCCGCGGAGGCCGGGAGATCATGGCGCAATGAACGGCAAGGTCTATCTGGTGGGCGCGGGGCCGGGCGACCCGGGGCTGATCACGGTGCGCGGCGCGGCGTGTCTGCGCCGCGCGGACACGGTGGTCTACGACCGCCTGGTCGCGCCCGAGCTGCTGGCGTATGCGCCGGAGCACGCCGAGCGCATCTATGTGGGCAAGGCCAGCAGCGACCACACGCTGCCCCAGGCCGAGATCAACCGCCTGCTGGTCGAGAGAGCGCACGCGGGCCGGTGCGTGGTGCGGCTGAAGGGCGGCGACCCGTTCGTGTTCGGCCGCGGGGGCGAGGAGGCGCTGGCGCTGGTCGAGGCGGGGATCGCGTTCGAGATCGTGCCGGGGGTCTCCAGCAGCATCGCCGCGCCCGCGTACGCCGGGATCCCGCTGACGCACCGCGGGGTGGCCGCGTCCTTCGCGGTGCACACGGGGCACCGGGCCGCGGGCGCGGATCCGGCCGGCCCGAACGCGGGGCCGGACGCGGGGCCGGCCGCGGCCGATACGCTGGTGTACCTGATGGGCGTCGAGAACCTGGAGGCCATCGCGGCCGAGCTGTTGGCCGCCGGCCGCGCGGCCGACACGCCCGCGGCCCTGATCCACCGCGGCACGACGCCGCGCCAGCGGACGGTGATCGGTCGGTTGGACAATATCGTCGAGCTTGCACGGGGCGTGCCGCCGCCCGCGCTGCTGGTGGTGGGCCAGGTCGTGGCGCTGCGGGACCGGCTGAACTGGTTCGAGGCCCGTCCGCTGGCGGGCCGGCGGATCCTGGTCACGCGGACGCGCGGCCAGGCCGGCGAGCTGGCCGCGATGCTGGCGGAGGAGGGCGCGGAGGCCATCGAGTTCCCGACCATCAGTATCGAACCCGTCGCGGACGCCGCGGCCCTGGATGCGGCCTTGCTCGCGGCCTACGACTGGATCGTGTTCACCAGCGCCAACGGCGTGCAGGCAGCGTGGGCGCGGCTGGCCGCGCTGGGCCGCGATGCGCGCGCCTTCGCGGGCGCGCGGCTGTGCGCCATCGGCCCCGCGACCGCGGCCGAGCTCGCGCGCCGCGGCCTGATCGCGGATTTCGTCCCGGCCGAATATGTCGCGGAAGCCGTCGTGGCCGGGCTGGATGTGGCCGCCGGCCAGCGCGTGCTGCTGCCCCGCGCGGACATCGCCCGGCCCGACCTGGCCGAGGGGCTGCGGCGGCGGGGCGCGCGCGTGGACGAGGTGGTCGCCTATCGCACCAGGATCGCAGGCCCGGCCGACCCGCGCGCCGCGGAGATCGCCGCGATGCTGGCGCGGGGCGAGATCGACGCGCTCACCTTCGCCAGCTCCTCGGCCGTGCGCGGCTTCGTCGCCGCGCTGGGCCTGGCGGACGGGGGCCGGCCGCGGGGTTGGGCCTGGCCGCGCGTGGCCTGCATCGGGCCGATCACCGCGCGCACCGCGCGCGAAATGGGCGCGCCGGTGGACGTGATCGCCGAGACCTACACTTTGCCGGGGCTGGTCGCGGCCCTGAAATCTTATTTTGCGAGCCTGGAGGGACACTGATGACAGCGCCATTTCCAACCGTCCGGCTGCGCCGCCTGCGCGCCAGCGCGGCCCTGCGGCGGATGACGCGTGAAACCGCGCTCGACGCCCGGGACCTGATCTACCCGCTCTTCGTCTGCCGCGGCGAGGACGCCCAACAGGAGATCCCCGCCATGCCGGGCCAGTATCGCTGGTCGGTGGACCGCCTGCCCGCGGAGGCCGCCCGGGTCGCGGGCCTGGGCATCCCCGCGGTCTTGTTGTTCGGGGTGCTGGGCGACCGCGACAAGGATGGCTGCGGCAGCGCCGCGTGGGACGAACAAGGCGTGGTCCAGGAGGCCGTGCGGGCCATCAAACGGGCCGCGCCGGAGCTGGTCGTCATCACCGACGTCTGCCTGTGCGAGTACACCGACCACGGGCACTGCGGGCTGGTCGAGGACGGCCGGGTGGTCAACGACGCGACGCTGGAGCTGCTGGCGCGGCAGGCCGTGAGCCACGCGCGGGCCAGCGCGGATATCGTCGCGCCCAGCGATATGATGGACGGCCGGGTGGGGGCAATCCGCGCGGCGCTGGATCGGGCGGGCTTCGCGGACACCCCGATCCTCGCCTATGCGGCCAAGTACGCCAGCGCGTTCTACGGCCCGTTCCGCGAGGCGGCCGGCTCCGCGCCCCAGTTCGGCGACCGCCGCGCGTATCAGATGGACCCGGCCAACGCGCGCGAGGCCCTGAGGGAGATCGAGCTGGACATCCAGGAAGGCGCGGATATGGTCATGGTCAAGCCGGCCCTCGCCTATCTCGACATCATCGCCCGCGCACGGCGGCGCTTCGACCTCCCCATCGTCGCGTACAACGTCTCCGGCGAGTATAGCATGCTCAAGGCCGCCGCGCAGAACGGCTGGCTCGACGAACGCCGCGCTGCGCTCGAGATCCTGACCGCCATCAAGCGCGCCGGCGCAGACCTGATCATCACCTATCACGCGGCCGACGCGGCCCGCTGGCTGCGCGAAGGAGACGGCGCATGAAGACCACCGGCTCGCAACATCTGTTTGCCCTGGCCCAAACCCTGCTCCCCGGCGGCGTGGACTCGCCGGTGCGCGCGTTCCGCGCGGTGGGCGGCGACCCGCTGTTCATCGCGCGCGGGGAAGGGGCCTATCTCTACGACGTGGACGGCAACCGCTTCCTGGATTACGTCCTCTCGTGGGGGCCGTTGATCCTCGGCCATGCGCACCCGCGTGTGACCGCCGCGCTGCGCCGCGCGGCCGCGCAAGGTACGAGCTTCGGCGCGCCCAGCCCGCTGGAGCTCGAGCTGGCCGGGCTGATCCAGGGCTTCATGCCCGGCATGGAGCTGTTGCGCTTCGTCAACTCGGGCACGGAGGCCACCATGAGCGCGCTGCGGCTGGCGCGCGCGTTCACCGGGCGGGACAAGATCGTCAAGTTCGAGGGCTGCTACCACGGCCACGCCGACATGCTGCTGGTGCGCGCCGGCTCCGGCGTGGCGACCCTGGGCCTGCCCGATTCCCCCGGCGTGCCCGCGGCCGTGGCCGCGGATACGCTGGTCGCGGCCTTCAACGACCTGCCAGCCGCGGCGGAGCTGTTCGCCCGGCACCCGGGGGAGATCGCCGCGGTGATCGTCGAGCCGGTGGCGGGCAACATGGGCGTCGTGCCGCCGCAGCCCGGCTTCCTGCCCGGCCTGCGCGAGCTGACCCGGGCCCACGGCGCGCTGCTGATCTTCGACGAGGTGATGACCGGGTTCCGGGTGCATCCGGGCGGCGCACAGGCGCTGTACGGCGTGACGCCCGACCTGACCACGCTGGGCAAGGTGATCGGCGGCGGGCTGCCGGTGGGCG
>MWBF01000146.1 GCA_002068935.1 Chloroflexi bacterium ADurb.Bin325 | reverse complement strand
GGGGGAGGGAGGCGCGTCACCCCTTCCCCTGTGGAACGGGGGAAGGGGCCGGGGGATGGGGGCCGGAACAGGCTTTTCACACAGCCCCGCAAGCCGTCTGGTTCAGCCCGCTAACCGACAGCCTCCAGCCGATCCAATACTGCTTGCAAGTCCTCCGGCAGGGGGGCGGTGAACTCGACCGTCGCGCCCGTGGACGGCAGGCGGAACGCCAGCCGGTGCGCGTGGAGGAACTGGCGCGGGCAGGCGAACGGCAGCTTGCGCCGGCCGTAAAGCTGGTCGCCCACGATCGGGTGGTGGACGTGCGCCAAGTGTACGCGAATCTGGTGCGTGCGGCCCGTCAGCGGACGGCACGCCAGCAGGCTGAACCGCTCGCCCGACGGCCGCGCGCGGTAGAGCGCCAGCGTCTCGTATTGCGTGCGGCTGGGCCGACCCTGGTTGGCCGGGCGCACGGCCATCCGCTGGCGGTCGCGCGGGTCGCGGCCCAGCGCGGCGTCGATCTCCCCCGCGGCCGGTTGCAGCGCCCCCACGGCCAGCGCCAGATACTCCTTCCGCACCGTCCGGGCCTGGAACTGCGCCTGAAGGTCGCGGTGGCCAGCGTCGTTCTTCGCCACGACGATGACGCCCGACGTGTCCTTGTCCAGCCGGTGCACGATGCCCGGCCGCTGGACCCCGCCCACGCCGGCCAGGCCCGGCGCATGATAGAGCACCGCGTTGACCAGCGTGCCGCGCCAGTTGCCCGCGGCCGGGTGGACCACCATGCCGGCCGCCTTGTTGACGACGAGCAGGTCGGCGTCCTCGTACAGGATAGCGAGCGGGATCGCCTCCGGCTCGACGTCATACTCCTCGCTGGCCGGCACGTAGACCGTCAGCAGGTCGCCCTGGGCCACCCGATAGCTGGCCTTCAGCGGCCGATCCATGCGCAAGACCTGGCCCGCCGCGATCCAACGCTGCACCTCGGCGCGCGACCGGTCGGGGAGCTGGCGCGCCAGCCAGACGTCGAGCCGCTCGCCGCCCGCCTCGACGGCCAGCGTCAGCGCCGCGGCCGCGCTATCTTCATCATCAAAGAAACCCGTCTCCTCGGCGGAGGCGGGTTTCTGCGGGTCAGGGCCGCTGCTCACGTCCGCCGCCGTCATTTGTCGCCGCTGTGCACGGAGCTGGCGCTGCCCGCGCCGGCAGCCTCCTGCACATCGCGGCGGTCAGCGCGCAGCAGCAGGATCGCGAGCAGGATCGTGCCGACCACGATGCAGGCGTCCGCCACATTCCACGCCGGCCACTGATACACCCGGTCGCCCACGGGCAGGGTGAACAGCAGGAAGTCCGTGACGTGGCCGTCCTGGTTCAGCCGATCGATCAGGTTGCCCGCTGCGCCGCCGAGCTGCAAGCCCAGGGCCAGCCGGATCAGCCAGTCGCCCTGGTCCAGGTGGCGCGCAAAGATGAGCAGCCCCACGATGACCACGACGGCGATGACGATGAAGAAGCTCGCGCCGCCTCGGAACAGGCCGAACGCGGCCCCGGTGTTGGTCAGGTGCACGATGTTGAAGTAGGGCTCGAGCGCGGGGAAGGGGGCGTAGCTGCTCCCCAGGGGCACGCTCGCCGAGACCAGGCTCTTGGTCCACTGATCCAGCCCGATGACCGCCGCGGCCAGCAGCAGTATCGAAGACCATCGCAAAACAGGTCGCACAGTCAGCTCGTTTCTTCTACAGCTCGGCCACGCGCTGGCAGTAGAGGCACAACGTCGCCTCCGGCACGGCCTTCAGTCGCGCAAAGTCGATGTCCTTGCCGCAGCGGTCGCACTTGCCGTAAGTGCCGCGTGCCATGCGTTGCAGCGCAGCCTCGACGAGCTGCAACGTGCGCATGTGGCCCCGCAGCAGCGAGACCGAGGCAGCCTGGTCGAAGGCCGCGGTGGCGTCCTCGGCCATGTGGTTGCCGAGGCCCACGTTGGATTCCTGGCTGGCGTCCGTCAGCGCGGCAATCTGCTGCTGCAAGTTGGCCTGCTGTTCCAGCAGATAGCCCCGCAGGCGATCAAGTTTCTGTGGTGTGAGCATATCCGTCCTCGTTGTCGGCGCCCTGGCGCTGCGCCGATGCAGCCTATTCTAGCGTGAAGCGGCCCCAAGAGCAAGACGAGGGCACGGGCGCAGGAGTTCCGAATGGATCGGAGCATCCTGAACAGATCGGAGCATCCTGAGCGGGTGTACGGCTCGCCGTGGCTGACGACGCAAGGCCAGTCGAAGGAGCGGACGCGAGGGCCGCCCCTTCGACTGCGTCCGCACTGCGTCCTCCGCTCAGGGTGCTCCCGTAAGCTTCCCATAAGCGAGATGGAGCATCCTGAGCGGGTGTACGGCTCGACGTGGCTGACGACGAAAGGCCAGTCGAAGGAGCGGACGCGAGGGCCGCCCCTTCGACTGCGTCCGCACTGCGTGCGGCCTCCGCTCAGGGTGCTCCCGACATTTTCATCCTGGACGGTGGCCCGGAGGCCATGCTAACTCCTCCAGGACGCCGGATCACCTGCCCGCCGCGTCGCGCGTCACGCCGAGCGTCACATCCTCGCCGTCGAGCCGGACGGTCGCGGTGAAGGCGCCCGCGGCCGGCGCAGCCTCGACAAAGCTGAGCGACAGGGTGTCCGCGGCGATCTCCGCGCCGAACTGCCGCCAGACCGCGGCGAGCGCCGGCCCGGCCTGCACGGTCGTGTGGATGCGGTCGCTGATCTCGAAGCCCGACCTCTTGCGCAGCTCCTGGATGTTGCGGCTGATCTCGCGTGCATAGCCCTCCCAGCGCAGCGCGTCGGTCAGCTCGGTCGTCACCGCGACCAGATAGCCGCCCTCCTGGCTGACAGCCAGGCCGGGCTTCGGCGTCTTGCGCACCTGCACCTCGTCCGGCAGCACCTCGATGCGCTCGCCGTCCACCTCGACGGTCACGCTGTCCCCGCCCTCGATCGCCGACGCGACGGCCAGCGGGTCGAGCGCGTCGAGCGCGGCCCGGATGGCGGGATACTTGCGCCCGTGCTTCTGGCCGAGCTGCTTGGGCAGCGCGTGAATCTGCACGTCCACCAGGTCGCTGCCGGCCGTGACGGTGTGCAGCGCCTTGACGTTCAGTTCCTCGACGATGACGTCCTCGGCCAGCCGCATGACGGCGTCCGCCTCGCCGCGGTTAGCGACGCCCACGAACGCCTCGGCCAGCGGCTGGCGCAGCTTGAGCCCCGCGCTCTCGCGCGCGGCGCGGCCCAGGCCGACGACGCGCTGCGCCAGCGCCATATCGGCCAGCAGTTGCGGGTCGGCGTAGGCGGCCTGCGCGGTCGGCCAGCGGCTCAGGTGTACGCTGACGGCCGGCCTGGCCGCCGGGCCAGCCGGCGCCGTGGGGGGAGCGGCTCCTTCGACTGCGCTCCCTGCGGTCGCTCCGCTCAGGATGCCTTTCGGCGCGCTCCCGGCAGCCGTCCCGCCCGAGGCGTCTGTCGCGCAGCCGCCGTCCGCGACGAGGTTGCAATACATCGCATCGGCCAGGAACGGCGTGAACGGCGCGAGCAGGTGGGTCAACGTCACCAGCACCTCGTAGAGCGTCTGGTGCGCCGCGCGCGACAGCCGCTGGCTGGCCTCGTCCGCCTCCACATTCCAGAAGCGCCGGCGGCTCAGCCGGACATACCAGTTGCTCAGCTCGTCCACGAAGTCGCTGATGGGCCGCGTCGCGGCCGTCACGTCGTACTTCTCCAGCGCGGCCGTCACATCGACGACGAGGTCGTGCAGCCGGGCCAGCACCCACCGATCCAGCACCGACCGCTCGGCCAGCGGCACGGACGCCGCGAGCGGGTCGAAGTCGTTCAGGTTGGCGTAGGTCACGAAGAAGCTGTAGCTGTTCCACAGCGTCAGCATGAAGCGGCCCGCAACCTCCTTGACGAGGTTGGCGCTGAAGCGCCGCGTGTTGCCGGGCGGGCTGGCCGTGTACATGTACCAGCGCGTGGCGTCCGCGCCGTGCAGGTTGAACACCTGCCACGGGTCCACGATGTTGCCCCGGCTCTTGGACATCTTGCTGCCGTCCTCGGCCATGATGTGGCCCAGGCAGATGACGTTCTTGAACGACGGCTGGTCGAACAGCAGCGTGCTGACCGCGTGCAGCGTGTAGAACCAGCCGCGCGTCTGGTCGATCGCCTCGCAGATGAAGTCCGCCGGGTACTGTTCGCTGAACAGCTCGCGGTTCTCGAAGGGATAGTGCCACTGCGCAAAGGGCATCGAGCCGGAATCGAACCAGGCGTCGGCGACCTCGCGCACCCGGCGCATGATCCCGTCCTTGCAGTGCGGGCAGGCCCACGTCAGCGCGTCCACGGCCGGCCGGTGCAGGTCCAGCGGCTCGGCGTCCGGCTGATCCGGGTCCGGCCAGCGGTTCATCTGCTGCGCCAGATAGCGCGGGTTCATGAACTTGCGGCCCGTCTTCTGGCTCAGCTCCGCGACCGAGCCGATGCACTCCTGATGGTCGCACTTCGGGTTGTCGCAGACCCAGAAGGGCAGCGGCGTGCCCCAGTAACGCTCGCGCGCCAGGCCCCAGTCGATGTTGTTCTCCAGCCACTCCCCGAAGCGGCCATCGCGGATATGTTCGGGAACCCAGTTGATGAGCTGGTTGTTGGCGACGAGCCGATCCTTGAACGCGGTGGTCTTGATGTACCAGGTCGTGCGCGCATAGTAGAGCAGCGGCGTGTCGCAGCGCCAGCAGAACGGATAGGTGTGCTCGTAGACGCCCTGTTTGAACATCAGCCCGCGTTCGCTCAGCTCGCGCTGGATGAACGGGTCCGCATCCTTGACGAACACCCCGCGCCACGGCCCCACCGCGTCGATGAAGCGGCCCTGCGGGTCCACGGTCATCAGCGTCGGCAGGTTGAACCTGCGGCCCACCTCCATGTCGTCCGCGCCGAACGCCGGCGCGATGTGGACGAGACCCGTGCCGTCCTCGGTGCTGACGAAGTCGCCGGGCACGATGTAGCAATAGTCCTCGGTGACGGGCAGGAAGGTGTAGAGCGGCCGGTAGTGCAGCCCCAGCAACTCGCGGCCCTTGGCCCGGCGCAGCACCTGCGGCTCCGCATGCCCGCCCTGTTCGAGGGGCCCGGCAAAGACCGTGGGCAGCAGGGCCTCGGCCAGCCAGAGCTTGTCCTCGCCGTACTGGACGAGCACGTAGTCCAGGTCTTCGCCCACCGCGACCGCCACGTTGCCGGGCAGGGTCCACGGCGTCGTCGTCCAGACGAGCAGGTAGACGCCCGGCTGATCCTTCAGCGGGAACTTGACGTAGACGCTGGGATCCTTCGTGCCCTCCTGGTAGCCCTGCGCAAGCTCGTGGCTGCTCAGCGGCGTGCCGCAGCGCGGACAGTAGGGCACGACTTTGTAGCCCTGGTAGATCAGGCCCCGCTCCCAGTACTGCTTGAGGATCCACCACAGCGACTCGACGTAGTCGTTGGTCAGGGTCACGTAGGCGGACGGCAGATCCACCCAGTAGCCCATGCGCTCGGTAAGCTTCTCCCACTCCTCGACGTAGTCGAACACGCTCTGGCGGCAGCGCCGGTTGAACTCCGCGATGCCGAACTCCTCGATGGCCTTCTTGCCGGAGAAGCCGAGCTTCTTCTCGATCTCCAGCTCGACCGGCAGGCCGTGCGTGTCCCAGCCGCCCTTGCGCGAGACGAAATAGCCCTGCATGGTCTTGTAGCGGGGGAAGATATCCTTGAAGGCGCGCGCGATGACGTGATGGATGCCGGGCCGGCCGTTGGCCGTGGGCGGCCCCTCGTAAAACACATAGCGCGGCCCGTCCTGCGTCTGCGCGATCGTCTGCCTGAACACGTCGGCCCGTCGCCAGAACTCCAGCACCCCCTGCTCCATCGCCGGCAGGCTGACCTGCGGCGAGACGTCCCTGAACTTGCCCATAGCCCCCCCTGATGATTGCAGATTGAAGATGGAAGAAGGAAGATCACACATCGCATCTTCCGTCTTTCATCTTCAATCTTCAATCGTTATATAGATTCGTTTGTTGATCGCGCCCTTCGACTTGTAATCCGTCACGCGGATGCGCCCGATCTCGCGAGTGTTGGCGACGTGCGTGCCGCCGTCCGCCTGGAGATCCAGCCCGACGATCTCGACGGTGCGGACCTCGGCGATGCCCGGCGGGAGCAGGTTGATCTTCGTGCGGATCAGGTCGGGGATCTCGAAGGCCTCGGCGCGCGGCAGGATGCGCACCCGCACATCGTGGCCGGCCAGCACCTCCGCGTTGCAGCGCGCCTCGATCTCCGCGACCAGCTCCCCGCGCAGGTTGGCAAACTCGAAATCCATGCGCCCCTGCAGCGGGTCCATGTTGCCGCCCGTGACCTGCGCGCCGTAATCGCGCCAGACGACGCCGCACAGCACATGCAGCGCGGTGTGCGTGCGCATCAGCGCATAGCGCCGCTCCCAATCGAGCGCGGCCGTCACCGCCGCGCCGACCTCCGGCAGGCCGCCGGAGAGCGCGTGCCAGACGAGATCTCCTTCCTTCTTGACCTGCGTCACCGGGCTGACCGTCCCGCCGAATGCGAGGCTGCCGATGTCCGCGGGCTGGCCCCCGCCGCCGGGATAGAAGGCTGTCCGATCCAGCGCGACGCGGCCGGCCCCGGCGTCCACCGTGACAACCGTCGCGTCGAACTCGCGAAGATAGCTGTCGGTCTGATAAAGTAGCTCTGTCATCATCCCCTTCCCGTTGCCGCGTCTGCCGGGCGTCGATCCGTATAGCGTCGAGCGCCCAGCCTCGCCCCTCGGCTGTGCAAACAGGCCCTTAAACAAAAACGCGCTCCGTCCCCGCGGGGACGAGAGCGTTTGCTCCCGCGATACCACCCCTGTTGACGATTGAAGATTGAAGATCGAAGATTGAAGAATAACGATCGGCTCTTGCAGGCCCGATCTGCAATCCTCAATCTGTAATTTTCAACCGTAACCGTCCGCTCAGCGAGACGCCATCACGTCTCTGCGCCGGCTAACGGGGCGCAACTCCGGCGATGTCTACTGTGCCGCCTGGCGCGGCAGTTCGGATCGCAGCTCCGGAAGGATTTTCGGCGGCGACGGTGTATCCGGCTTCCATCGGCCCGGACTCGCTGGGACGCCGACCGGCTGCTGTGCAGCCCCGCCTACTCGTTTCCATCATCGCTTGAATGGGGCAAGTCTAGCACAGCCGCGCAACACTGTCAATCTTGGCGCGCTGGCCAACGACTCCGAATGGCTCGGGGCATCCTGAGCCGGGCCGCGCGGCCGGCCCTGTAATGCAATCCGCCGGATTGCACGCAAACAATCCGGCGGATCGCGCCGTCATCATGGCCGGTCGCCCGGCCTCAATCCGCGCTCTGCTCAGCGCGCCGCCGCATGCGGGCTGACGTAGCTGCTGAACTGGGCGCGCGCCGCATCGTAAACCTCATCCGGCACGTCGTGGGTGGCCGCGACCTGGGTGACCGCTTCGGTCCAGGCCAGCGCGGCGCGCTCGCGGTCGCTGTAGCAGTGCGCCTCACGCCAGACCGGCAGCAGATAGAGGCGCTGTTCCGTTTCGCCGCGCGCACGTGCGTCCTTGGTGTGCATGTCCAGGCACCAGGCGCAGCCGTTGATCTGCGAGGCGCGCGACTTGACCAGCTCCAACAGCGATTCCTCCAGGCCGCTCTTGTGGACCTGCTGCTCGACATGGAGCATCGCGTTGAAGGTCTGAGGCGAGGCAAGCTTGTAATCGAGACGTTGCTGCATAGGATTGCCCCCTATGATATTTCAAGGCTGGCGTCGCGCAGTATAGCCCATTGCCGCGGGCCGTGTCAAAGCCGCGCTTTGGACAGGATTCACAGGATTTACAGGCTGGGCGGGACGGCTGAACGCCATTATACGCGGCAATTCTCAAACAGATCGGAGCACCCTGAGCGGAGGACGCACGCAGTGCGGACGCAGTCGGAGGGGCGGCCATTTCAGGGCAGGCCGCCTCAGCCAGACAAGGTTTGGCTGAGGCGGCCGCGGTCGAAGGGGCGTCATGCCCAATACACGTACACGACCGGGCTGTTCGGCCCGCCCGCGGCGCTCCACTGATAGACCCACCAGGCGTCATACGGGCTCATGTTGACGCAGCCGTGGCTGCGCGGGCGGCCAAACGCGTCGTGCCAGTAGGCCGTGTGCAGCGCATACCCGCTGTAGAAGTAACACGTCCACGTCACATCTTCGAGGTAATACCCCGGCCCGGACATCTTGCCGGTGGTCAGCCGCAGCCAGGTGCGGAAGATGCCCTGGACCGTCGGCGTGCCCGGCAGGCCGGAGGCGATCAGCGCCGCGTACAGCGGGCGATCCCCCTCGTAAGCGACGAGCGTCTGCTCGGACAGATTGACGCCCACCCACCGTTCGCGCGCGCCGATGCTGGCGGGCCGCGCCTTGAGCCGCGCCACGCCCACCGACCGGCCATCGACCCACTGGCCTGCGGCGATGCGATACCAGCGGACGCCGGCGACCGTGCGGGTTTCCAGGACCGACACGACCTCGTTGTGGCCGAGCCGCCGCACAACCGGGCCGGACCCGCCCGGCTGCGCATAGGCATTCAGGCTGGTCGGAACAACCCAGCCAAGCGGCAGTTGCAGTGCAGCCGCGTCCGCCGCGGCCGCGCTTGCGCTGGCGGGTTGGGCGGCCGGCGCTGTGACCCGCACATAGGCGCTGTGCACCCAACGGTTATCGCCGATACGGTACCAGATCTCGCCCGCGACGGCCCGCTCCTCGTAGATCGTCACCACATCGCCCGCACGCAGCACGCCGATGGGCGGATTGTCCGCGCTGACGCCCGGCCGGGCGCGCACGTTGAGCACCGTGGCCGTCACGACTCCCCGGCGCTCCTCCGCCGGCGGGGGCGGGGGCGGAGGAGGCGGCGGGGGCGGGGGCGGCTCCGCGCCGGGCGTCACCCGCACATAGGCGCTGTGCACCCAACGGTTGTCGCCGATGCGGTACCAGAGC
>MWBF01000145.1 GCA_002068935.1 Chloroflexi bacterium ADurb.Bin325 | reverse complement strand
CCCGCCAGCAGCCGAGCCAGCGCGGCCTTGTCGCGCGCGGCGGCCAGCGCGCCGCGGCCGATGATCGCATCGAAGCGCACCTCGGCCTCCCCGCGCAGCGCCAGCAGCTCGGGCAGTTCCTCCGCGCGGCCCTGCAGCACGACCGGCCGCTCGACCTGCGAGAGCCGGGCGACCATCTCGCGCAGCGCGGCGGCCTCCTCCGCGCCCGCCGCGAGCAGCCACGCGCCGCCCTCCGGCGCGCGGCGGAGCGCCTCCCACGTCAGCAGGCCCGTGCCCGCGTTGATGTCCAGCACGAGGCTGTGCCGCTGGAGCCGCGCGGCCGCGATCACCCGGTCGCGCAGGCCCGCCAGCCGCTCCCCCGCGCCGCTGATGGCGCGCGCCAGCCAGCGGTCGCGCTCCGCGGCGGCCAGGCCGCCGGTGAACGTCAGCGTCTCGGCCGCGCCGAAGCCCTCCCCGCCCTCCAGCATCGCGGCCAACTGCGCCTCGCGGCGGCGCTCGACCTCCTCCTTGACGCGCGCCTCGTAGCCCAGGCCGCCCGGCTGATAGAACACGCGGCCCTGCAACGCGTCGGGGAGATACTGCTGCGCGACCCAGTGGTCGCGGTACGCGTGCGGGTAGAGATAGCCCTCGCCGTGGCCGAAGCCCTCCTTGTCGCGGCTCGCATCGCGCAGATGCGCGGGGACCTCCGCCTCGCGCTCCTGCTCGACCGCGGCCAGCGCATCGAAGAAGGCAAAGCCGGAGTTGCTCTTGGCCGCGGTCGCCAGATAGAGCGCGGCCTCGGCCAGATGGAAGCGGCCCTCCGGCATCCCCACATAGTCGAACGCCTGGCTGCACGCCATCACGACCGGCAGCGCCTGCGGGTCGGCCAGCCCCACGTCCTCTCCGGCAAAGATGATCATGCGCCGGAAGATGAAGCGCGGGTCCTCGCCCGCATACACCATGCGCGCCATCCAGTAGAGCGCCGCGTCGGGATCCGACCCGCGCAGGCTCTTGATGAACGCGCTGATGGTGTCGTAGTGGACGTCGCCCTCCTTATCATAGAGCACCGCGCGGCGCTGGATCGATTCCTCGGCGACCGCCAGGTCGATATGGATCGCGGCGTCGGGGCCCGGCCCGGTCGTCTCGACGGCCAGCTCCAGCGCGTTGAGCACCCCGCGCGCATCGCCGTTCGCTACGTCCACCAGGTGCGCCAGCGCGTCGTCGTCGATCCGCACATCAAGCCGGCCGTAGCCGCGCTCCGGGTCGGCCAGCGCCTGTCGCGCGACCGCGCGGAGATCCTCCTCGGTCAGCGGCTTGAGCTGGAAGATGCGGCTGCGGCTGACGAGCGCCTTGTTGACCTCGAAATAGGGGTTCTCGGTGGTCGCGCCGATCAGGATGACCGTGCCGTTCTCGACCCACGGCAGCAGCGCGTCCTGCTGCGCCTTGTTGAAGCGGTGCACCTCGTCCACAAAGAGGATGGTGCGCTGGCCGAACTGGCCGCGGCGCTCCTGGGCCTCTGCGATGGCCTGGCGGATATCGTTGACGCCCGCGAGCACCGCGTTGATGGCGATGAAATGGCCGCGCGTGGTATTGGCGATGATGCGTGCGAGGGTCGTCTTGCCCGTGCCCGGCGGCCCGTAGAAGATGAGCGAGCTGAGCTGATCCGCCTGGATCGCGCGGCGCAGCAGGCGGCCCGGCCCCACGATGTGCGCCTGGCCGATGAACTCGTCCAGCGTGCGCGGCCGCATGCGCGCGGCGAGCGGAGCCTCCTTCTCGGTCAGCTCCGATCGGCGCATGGCGAACAGGTCAGACGATGGCTTGGGCATGGCCTGATTCTAACATAAAGATGATGATTTGCCAGGGGAAAGGTTATAATGGCATGCATGAAGCCGCCGACCGACTACCGCGCATACCGCCGCAGGACCGAGCGCAACCTGGCCTGGGCCGTGGTGCTGTTCCTCGTGGGCGGGGGCGGCGCGGCGATCGCGCTGGTCTACGGCCGCAGCGCGGCGCTGCTCGGCCTGACGTGTCTGCTGGCCGGCGCGGGGCTGTTCGGCCTCGCCTGGCTGATCCTGACGCTCATGGAGCGCTGGGCCAACCGTTAGGGTCACGCAAGGGCGCACGTATATACATAGGCCCTTGGCGTTCTTTGCGCCTTTGCGTGAGCCTCGCGTCACCCGCCGGCGAGCTTGACCTTGTAGCCGAGCGCGAACAGCTTCTCGGCGACCTTGTCGCGCTGGTCGCCCTGGATCTCGAGGTCGTCCCCCTTGATCGTGCCGCCCGCGCCGCAGTAGGTCTTGAGCACGCCCAACAGTTCTTTGAGCGTGGCCGGGTTGTGTTGCAGGCCGTAGACCACGGTCACGGTCTTGCCCGCGCGGCCCTTGCGGTCGCGCTTGACGTAGGCCGTCTGCTGCTTGACCGGCAGGTCGATCGTATGACAGACGCACGGCTGGCGGCCGCAGCGCGGGCACTCCGCCGCGGGCCTGGGGTCGGTCGAATAGACGATGCGTGGCGACATATGGCGCTCCACAACGAAGGTTGAATTGACGTGTTGGGCCCTGGCGCGATTTGTGCTAGAATAAGGCAGTGGGCTGCAAGTCCGGCACATATTATAGCGCAATCTCACAGATGGAGGAACAGACTCTGGAAGGTCACGAACTCGCACACGCCATCGTCAGCAAGCTGGAAGAACACCAGGCCTCCGACATCGTCATGTTGGACCTGCGCGAACTGACGCCGATTGCGGATTACTTCGTCATCTGCTCGGCGGACTCCGAACGGCAGGCGCGCACGCTGCAAGAGATCCTGCGCGGCGAGCTCAGAGAGGAATACCAGGAGCGACCGCTCTCCACCGAAGGGGAGCCAGCCTCCGGCTGGATATTGCTGGACTACAACACGGTCGTGGTGCACATCTTCTCGCACGAGGGCCGGGCGTTCTACCGGCTGGAGGAGCGCTGGAGGGCCGCGCCCGTGGTGCTGAAGATTCAGTGATGAGAAACGAGTAACGAGTAAAGAGTAACGGGTAAAAGAGGCCCGCCGGTATTCGTTTTACTCATTACTCATTACTCTTTACTCATTTCTGACTACTCTTTACTCAAAAATCCACCCGTCCACGGCGCGGCCGTAGTCGATCAGCTCCTCCGGCTTGAACCACAGGCCGATCTCGGCCGCGGCCGTCTCCGGCCCGTCCGAGCCGTGGACGAGGTTGCGCCCCATCTCCAGGCTGAAGTCCGCGCGGATGGTGCCCGGCGCGGCCTTTGCGGGGTTCGTGGCGCCCATCGTCGCGCGCGCGACCTCGATGGCGTTCGTCCCCTCGAGCACCAGCGCGACCACCGGGCCGCCGGTGATGTACTTGATCAGCCCCTCGAAGAACGGCTTGCCCACGTGCACCGCATAGTGCCGGTGCGCAAACTCGGTGCTGACGTGCACCATCTTCAGCGCGACGATCTTGAGCCCGCGGCGCTCGAACCGATTGATGATCTCCCCGACCAGCCCACGCTGCACCGCGTCGGGCTTGAGCATGACAAACGTGCGTTCCACTGCACTCTCCTTCTTGAATGACTGTCGCACGGAGAGTATAGCATCAGTGACACGGTGCGCAAAAGGACGATGATAGCGTTCGCTCGCCCCAACCAGCCTGTAAATCCTGTGAATCCTGTCTAAAGCGCGTGCTCCTTGCGCACCAGGTACAGCGCCCGATCCACCGATGTCTCCGGCCAGGCCGGCGCGCCCGCAGGGTCAGCGCCCGGCCCCGCGTCGCGGAGCAGCGCGCGACAGGCGTCCGCGACCCCGGCCGCGAGGATCGGCAGGTTATACCCGCCCTCCAGGACGACCACCAGCCGCCCGCCGCACAGCCGCTCCGCCAGGCCGACGACGTCGGTCGCGAGCCGCCAGTAGCCGGCCAGCGACAGATGCAGCCCGGCCAGCGGGTCCTTCCAGTGCGCATCGTAGCCCGCGGAGACGAGGATCAGCTCGGGCCGAAACCGCTCGGCCAGCGGGACGACCGCCTCGTCGAACAGCCGCCGGAACCCGGCATCCCCGACGCCCGCGGGCAGCGGGATGTTCGCGGTGCAGCCGCGGCCCGCGGCGCGGCCCGTCTCGCGCCAGTCGCCCGTGCCGGGATAGTACGGGTACTGATGGGTGGAGATGAACATCACCTCCGACGAGTCATAGAAGATGTCCTGCGTGCCGTTGCCGTGGTGCACGTCCCAGTCGAGGATGAGCACGCGGCCGAGGCCGAACTCGTCCAGCGCGGCCTGGGCCGCGACCGCGATGTTGTTGAAGATGCAGAAGCCCATGCCGCGGCCGCGCTCGGCGTGATGGCCGGGCGGACGGACCAGCGCGATGCCGTTGCGAAGCTCCCCGCGCAGCACCGCGCGCGTCAGCTCGACGGCCCCACCCGCGGCGAGCCGCGCGGCCCCGTCCGTGTCGCCGACGAGATAGGTGTCGGGGTCGAGATAGCCGCCCCCGCGCGCGCTGATCCGGCGCACCCGCTCGATATAGGCCGGGTCGTGCACGCGGCCGAGCAGCGCGTCGTCCGCCGGCCGCGCGGGAATCTGTTGCATCCGCGCCAGCAGGCCGACGGACGCCAGCTCCGCCAGGATGGCCGTCAGCCGCGCGCGGCCCTCCGGGTGGCCGGGCAGGTCGTGCTCCAGAAAGAGCGGGTCGTAGACGTAGCCGGTGGCTGCTCTCATGTCACATATCACGCTGAAACCCGGGTGCGACGTGTCCGATGCGGGGCGTCGCACCGCCATCTTAGCAGAGCGGCCAGCGGTTGTAAAGCGCTTTGAAGGGCGTCGTCCGGCAGCCGAGACCGCGGCCATCGGCCTGTACAGCATGCGCAACTGTGCTACAATACGGGCCGACAACCGAGCACGAGCATGACATGACGAAACCAGCCACCCAATATGACCCGCCGCCGGGGATCGTGGCGCTCGGCACGCGCGTCGAGGTCGAGCTGGGCACGGTCGACGGCGACGTGGAGCGCCTGACGTTCGACATCGTGCCCGACGCGGCCGCGGACTTCGCCGGCGGCTTCCTGGCCGCGAGCACGCCGCTGGCCCGCGCCATCATGGGCCGGCCCAGCGGCGCGACCGTGCCCTATGCGGCCGGCGACATCGTCCGGGCGACCATCCTGGCCGTGCACCCCAGCGACCGCCCGGCGGATGCGGATGCATCGGTCGCGCGGGACGCGGCGACGCGCGCGGCCGTCGAGCGCGCCAGGACCGAGGACACCATCCGCCTGGCGCTGACCTTCAGCTCCAAGTGGGGCGACTACGACCCCACTCCCCTTGAACCGAACGCACGAGATACAGATGAGCCAGATCACGATCCGATTGGTTGACACCCCCGCGGACATGGCGCGGGTCGAACAGCTCCAGGCGGCCGTCTGGTCGGGCGCAGACCACGAGGTCGTCCCCACGCACACGCTGCTGGCCGCCGCGCACAACGGCGGGCTGGTCGCGGGCGCATTCGACGGCGACCGCTGCGTCGGGTTCGTATGGGGCTTCCTGGGCTTCGACGCCCGAACCACGCCCCCGCGCCTCAAGCACTGCTCGCACCAGCTCGGCATCCACCCCGATTACCGCCAGGTCGGGCTGGGCTTTGCGCTCAAGCGCCGCCAGTGGGGCTTCGTGCGGCAGCAGGGCATCGACCTCATCACCTGGACCTATGACCCGCTGCTGGCGCGCAATGCGCGGCTCAACATCGGCAAGCTGGGCGCGGTGTGCAACACGCATCGCCGCGACGAGTACGGCCCGCTGCACGATACGATGAACGCGGGGCTGCCCACCGACCGCTTTCAGGTCGATTGGTGGCTCTCCTCCGACCGCGTCACCGCCCGCATGCTCGGCCCGCAGCCGGCCGCGCCGCGGCTCGCCGACATGCTCGCGGCCGGCGCGCATCTGCTCAACCCTCGCGCGGCGTCCGGCGCGGCGCAGCCGCCCGGCCCCGACCTTGCCGCCGGGCTCCCCGCGGTCGTCCTGATCGAGATCCCGTCGGACTTCCTCGCGCTCAAGATGGAGGATGCCGCGGCCGGCCTGGCCTGGCGGCTCGGCACGCGGGCCGCGTTCGAGGCGTTGTTCGGCCGGGGCTATGTCGTAACCGACTTCGTGCGCGATCAGGATCGCGCCCTGTATGTGCTGACACAGGAGACCCAGGATGCACATTGACCGCATCGTCCTCCACCATCTGCGGATGCCGCTCGTAGCGCCGTTCGAGACCTCCTTTGGCCGCAGCGTCGAGCGCGAAGGCCTTCTGATCGTCGTGCAGTCCGAGGGGCTGGCCGGGTACGGCGAGTGCGTCGCGGACCACGACCCCGGCTATGCATACGAGACCAGCCAGACCGCATGGCACGTCCTGCGCGACTTCCTGGCGCCGGCCATCTTGGGCCGGACGGTCGCGGACGCGGCAGACTTCCAGCGCCGCGTCGCGCGGGTGCGCGGGCACCCGATGGCGAAGGCCGGGCTGGAGATGGCGCTGTGGGATCTCCAGGGGAAGCGCGAGGGCCGGTCGCTGGCCGCGCTGCTGGGCGGCGTGCGCGACCGGGTGGACGTGGGGGTCTCGGTCGGGCTTCAGGAGTCGCCCGCCGCGCTGGTCGAGCGGGTGGGCCGCTATCTGGAGGACGGCTATCGCCGCGCCAAGATCAAGATCAAGCCGGGCCGCGACGTGGCCGACGCGGCGGCCGTGCGCCGGGCCTACCCCGACCTCCGCCTGCAGGTGGACGCCAACTCCGCATATACGCTGGAGACGGCCGCCGCGCTTCAGCCGCTCGACGAGCTGGGGCTGCTGCTGATCGAACAGCCGCTCTCCGAGGACGACCTGTGGGATCACCGGCTGATCCAGGAGCGCTTCCGCACGCCCATCTGCCTGGACGAGAGCATCCTGTCGGCCCGCCACGCGCGGCAGGCGCTGGAGATGCAATCGTGCCGGGTCATCAACATCAAGGCGGGCCGCGTCGGGGGCTTGCGCGAGGCGGTCGCGGTGCACGACCTCTGCCGCGCGCGGGGGATTCCGGTGTGGTGCGGGGGGATGTTGGAGACGGGGGTGGGCCGGGCCAGCAACCTCGCGCTGGCAAGCCTGCCGGGGTTCACGCTGCCGGGCGACATCTCCGCGTCCGACCGCTACTACACGGAGGACATCACGCAGGAGCGGTTCACGCTCAACCCGGACAGCACCATCGACGTGCCGGCCGCGGCCGGCCTGGGCGTCACCCTCGACCCCGCCGCCGTGGAGCGCTACACCATCTCGCGCGAGGAAGTGACGGGGTAACAAAAGACCAAAAAGAAATAGAACGCTGATAAACGCTGATAACCATGATTTACATGAAATAAAGCATCATAAAGATCATGATCATCAGCGTCATCAGCGTTCTATTTTAGTTGCTGGTCACCGTGACCGGGCGGATGGCCTCCCACTGATCCTCGAAGCGGGTCTGTACCTGGTTCAGGTGGCGGTACAGGCCATCGCGCGCCATCAGCTCGCGGTGCGTGCCCTGATCCACGATCCGCCGCCCCTCCAGCACGACGATCTGGTCCGCGTTGCGGATGGTCGAGAGCCGGTGCGCGATGATGATCGTCGTCCGGCCCACCATCAGCCGCTCCAGCGCCTGCTGGATGAGCAGCTCGGTCTCCGTGTCCACGGATGACGTGGCCTCGTCGAGGATCAGGATCGGCGCATCCTTCAGCACCGCGCGGGCGATCGCCAGCCGCTGCTTCTGGCCGCCGGAGAGCTTCACGCCCCGCTCGCCGATCATCGTGTTGTAGCCGTCGGGCAGCCGCTCGATGAACTCCGCCGCGTTGGCGACCTCCGCCGCGCGCACCACCTCCTCGTCGGTCGCATCCGGGTTGCCGAACAGGATGTTCTCGCGCACGGTCCCGTGGAACAGGAACACGTCCTGCAACACGATGCTGATCTGCTGGCGCAGGCTGTTCAGCCTGATCTCGCGCAGGTCGTGGCCGTCCAGCGTGATGCGGCCCTCGCATACATCGTAGAAGCGCGGGATGAGGCTCGCCAGCGTGGTCTTGCCGACGCCCGTCGGCCCGACCAGCGCCACCACCGTGTTCGCTGGGACGGTCAGGTCGATGTGTTCGAGCACGTTCTCGCCCTCGTTGTAGGCGAAGGTGACATCCTCGAACGTCAGCGCGCCGCGCGCGCGGCCCTTCAGCGCGACGGCGCTCCGCGTCTCGTCCACCTCCGGCTGCTCCTTGAGCAGCTCCACCACCCGGTCGCCGCCCGCGAGCGCCTCCTGGACGGCCTCCCATGCGCCGCTCAGCGCGCGCACGGGGTTGTAGAACATCTCCAGATAGAGGAAGAACGCCACCAGATCCGCGATCGGCAGCACATGCTGGAAGGCCAGCCGGCCGCCGAAGTAGATCACGATGATCGTGCCCAGCGAGGAGGCGAAATCCACGAACGGCTGGAAGGTCGCCATCAGCCGCAGCGCGTTCAACAGGGAGTCGCGGTAGCTGTGGATGTGGCTCTGTATGCGCAGCGCCTCGCGCTCCTCGCGCGTGAAGGCCTTGATCTCACGGATGCCCGACAGGTTGTCGTTGAGCGTCGCGTTGAGCTGGCCCAGCTCCTTCTGCCGCTCGCGGAACGCGGGCCGCACGTAGCGCGCAAAGCTGCGCATCGCAAGCACGACCAGCGGGATCGGCACGAGGCTCAGCAGCGCCAGCCGCCACTCCATCACAAAGAGGACCGCCGCGACGCCGATCAGCGTCAGCGCGTTGACCAGCACGTCCGGCACGGCATGGGCGATAAGCCGCTCGAACAGATCCGAGTCGTTGACCATGCGCGACATGAGCTGGCCGGTCTGCTTGTTCTCATAGAAGCGCAGCGAGAGGCGCTGCAAGTGCTCGTAGATCTGGAGCCGCGCGTCGGAGACGACGCCCCAGCCCGCGACGTGGGCCATGTACGAGCGCACGAACTGCAACACCCCGCGCAGCACGTAGACGCCGAGCAGGATCAGGGCCAGTCGGGCGATGAGCGCCTGCGACTCCGCGTCCCACGGGCCGGCCTCCACCGCCGCG
>MWBF01000144.1 GCA_002068935.1 Chloroflexi bacterium ADurb.Bin325 | reverse complement strand
GAACCGCCAGGGCTGGGTCGCGTTCCAGTTGCAGGCCCCGGCGGGCGACCGCTCGCTGCTCTTCGCCTACCGGCTGGATCGTTCGGATGCGCGACGGGTGTTCCGCCTGCGCGGCCTCGACGCGGCGCGCGACTATCAGGTCGAGGACGAAGGCCAGAGGATGGCCGGGGAGTCGCGCACGCGCCGGATGACCGGCCATGAACTGATGATGCAAGGGCTGCCCGTGGAGCTGCCGGTCTTCGGCGCGGCGGTCTTTTCGATCCAGCCGCAGGGACAGGTGAACCATGCATAGCCTCGAACGTGTACGCCGCGCCATCCACTTTCAGGGACCAGATCACATCCCCCATTTCCTGACCGACGGCCTGCCGAACGACATCGTCTGGCTCTGGCCCCCGCGCCCGCGCACCGGCCTCTCGACCGACTGGTACGAGCTGGCCGAAGAGCCGGCCGCGAGCGGCGGGAGCGATCGCTCGACGCGGCGCTGGCGGCGCTTCGACGAGTGGGGCACGCGCTGGGAGCGCTTTGGGCCGTCGGGCAACGGCGAGGTCGCGGAGCCCGCGCTGGCCGACTGGTCCCGGCTTGATGAGGTGCTGCGCCTGCTAACCACGCCGCCCCCGCTGGAGCCGCTGGTCGAGATCCGCAGCCAGGTCGCGGCCGCGCCCGATCTGTACTACCTGGGCGTGCTGCAATACCCATCGCTCTACGAGGCGGCTCATGGCCTGCGCGGGCTGTCCCCCTTCCTCATGGACCTGTATGAACACCCCACGGAGGTCGGCCGCCTGCTGGATCGTTTGGCCGAGTCACAGATGATGTGCATCGACCTGTATGCGGACTGCGGCGTCCACGGCGTGATGTGGTACGACGACTGGGGGATGCAGGAGCGCACCTTCATCAGCCCGAAGCTCTGGGAGCGCTACTTCGCGCCGTGCTACCGGCTGCTGTGGGAGCACGCGCACGCCCGCGGGCTGGACGTCTGGATGCACTCCTGCGGCTACATCCTGCCGTTCCTCTCGCGCATGGTGGACTGCGGGCTGAACGTCATCCAGATGGATCAACAGGAGAACATGGGGCTGGCCGCGCTCGACCGTGCGGTCGGCGGCAGCCTCGCGTTCTGGTGTCCGGTGGACATTCAGCACACGATGATCACGGGCAGCGAGGCGGACATCGAAGAGTACGTGCGCCGGATGGTCTACCACCTGGGACGCCACAACGGAGGCCTCGTCTCGAAGGTCTACCCGACCCCGCAGGACGTGGCGCACACGCCGGAGAAGATCGCGGCCATGTGTCGGGCGTTCCGCAAGTGGGGCGTCTATCCGGTCGCCTGGACGCCGGAGGAGGATCGAGCCGCGTGACGCCGCATCAGGGGCCGATCAGGCCGACAGTAGATCTGCGCGACATGCTGCGCCAGCACATCATCGCGCGCAGCCTGGCGCATATGGACGCCGCGGCGGAACGGCGGCGCGCGAGCCTGCACTCCGGCGACATCGCGGGCTACCGCGCGGCCATCCGGCAGGCCGTCGCGGGGTTCTACGCCGCGCCTCCTGCGCGGGGTACGACGCAACCGCCCCCGTGCGGGGTCGAAGGACGCGCGATTGCCCTGCCCTTCGGCCCAGGCGCAGCACCGGTCGTCGCGCGCGAGGTCAGCCGCTACGACCGGTCGGGCTACCGGCTGGAGAACGTCCTGTTCGAGTCCTTCCCGGGCTGGGAAGTCAACGCGACGGTCTATGCGCCGCTCGACTACGCCCCGCCCTTCCCCGCGGTCATCATCCCGGTCGGCCATTCGGGCAAGCAGTTCGACTCGTACCAGCTTCCCGCGCAGTACTTCGCGCGCGCCGGCTATCTCGCGGTGACCTTCGACCCGCCGGGGCAGTCGGGCGAGAAACAGACGGGCAACGACCACTTCGTGGACGGCGTGCGCTGTTACCTCGTCGGGCAGACATCGAGCCGCTACTTCGTCGGCGACGCGCTGCGCTGTGTCGATTATGTCATCTCCCGTCCCGACGTGGATACGCGGCGCGGGGTGGCGATGACCGGCGTCTCCGGCGGCGGCACAACCACCACCCTGGCGACCCTGCTCGACGAGCGCATCACGGTCGCGGGGCCTTCCTGCTGTCTCACCCCCCTGGCCGACCTGGACATCACCCAGTGCTATGCAGGCTGCCCGGAGACGCACATGTGGCGGCGCTATGCGGAGGGCGTGGACGAGCTGGATCTGATCGCGGCGGCCTGCCCCACGCCCGTCCTGCTGATGGCGGGCGCATACGACGAGGTGTTTCACATCGAGGACACGCGGCGGCTGGCCGACGAGGCCGCGGCGTTTTACGCGGCCGCGGGCGCCGGCGACCGTTTCCGCTTCTTCGTGGACGCCGCGGGCCACGGCTACACCCTGGAGCAGGCGCGCGAGTTTACCCGCTTCATGGATCGCTGGCTGCGCGACGCGCCCGGCCGCGCGCTGCCTGAGCCAGCCGACCTTGCGCTCGCCCTTGACCCAGTCGAGATGCTGCGCTGCGCGCCCCGCCAGGACGTCAACATGCGCACCCTGGCGCTGGCCCGCGCCGACGAGCTCGCCGCCGCCCGCGCCGGCTCACGAACGCCCGCCGAGATCCGCGCCGCGGCCCAGGCCCTGATCCACCCCGAGCCCGCCCGCGGCCTCCGGCCCGTTAGCCCGCAGCTTCCAGCTTACAGTTTCCAACTTCCAGCTTCCAGTTTCCAGCTTCCAGCATCCGGCTTCCAGCTTCCGGCTTCCGGCTTCCAGGTCTGGACGCACGACTGGCAGCAGGTACTCCTGGCCGTCGAGCCGGGGATCGAGCTGCCCGCCACGCTGCTCCTGCCGCGCGAGGCCGGCCGCGCCGCGGCCATCCTGCACTTCGACGACGCGGGGCGCAACCGGCTGCTCGACCGTCATGGGCTGCTCGCGCGAGCCGCGGGCTTCCCCGAACGCGAAGGGCGGCACGCCGCGCTGTTCGCCGTCGACCTGCGCGGGTGGGGCGACAGCGCGCCCGCGCTCTATCCCTACGAGATGGCAAGCTGGGGCGGGGTGGATCGCTACCTGGCCTATGCGACGGCCGCGCTGGGCGACCCGCTGCTCGCCATGCGGGCTCGCGACGGGCTGGCCGCGCTGGCCTATCTCCGCGCGCGGCCGGAGATCGACCCGGCCCACATCGCGGTCGCGGGCTGCGGGCTGGGCGGCGTCGTCGCGCTGCTCGTCGCCGCGGCGGACGGCCAGGCCGCCGGCCTCGTCACCTGGGACGCGCCCGTCAGCTTCCACAGCCTGCTCCGGACGGCGCGCTACAGTTGGCCCGCGGACGCCTTCCTGCCCAACGCGCTGCTGCATTGCGACCTGCCGGAGCTTGTCGCCGCGCTGCCCTTCCCCGCGGCCATCCTCAACCCGCGCGACGGCGCGGGGCAGCCGCTCCCCGCGGCCGCGCTGGATGCGCTGAACGCGGGACGCGCATCGCCGGTGTATCGCAGGGCGGACGAAGGGGAGATCGCGCGCGCGCTGCAAGAGATCGTCCTGGCATAGGCCGTGGTTCATTTCGACGCCATGACACACCCGCTCACCCGCCGAGAGTTTCTGGCCGCAGCCGCCGGGCTTGTCGGGCTGATGGCCGCCCTACAGCCAGCGCTATCCGGAGCTAGCGCGCCTGCTGGATGATCGGCCGGCCTTCCCCAAGAGCAACCGCGTCATCGGCAACCTGTCCGTGGACAGCCGCTGGCTGGATCTGCTGGACGGGCTGACCGAGAATGATCTAACGCTGGAAGATAACATCGTGTATCCTGAGGAGGCTGCAAGACATAGCTGAACGCGGGGCGCGCCTCGCTCAGCTCCCGCGGGCCGAGCGGGGCCATAGAAAAACCCGTCTTCCGGGCGCACAGACGTCAGCGCCGCGGAAAACGGGTTTCGTAATATCCGAATTTATTCTATGCGACGGCCGCGCGCACCTCGGCCAGCTTGCCGGCCGAGCCGAGCTTCTCGGAGCGGGCCGCGATAAATTTGGCGTATTCGGAGACGAAGATCCTGCCGACGGGGCGGAAGTCGAACTCCTTCGGCGTGTCGCGGAAGAACTCGCGGTGCACGCGCGTCCAGACCAGACGGCCATCGGTGTCGATGTTGATCTTGGTGACGCCGAGGGCGGCCGCGCGCAGCAGCTCGTTCTCGTCCACCCCGCGCGCCGACGGGTCGAGCTGGCCGCCCGCCGCGTTGATGCGCAGCACTTCCTCCTGAGGCACCGACGACGAGCCGTGCATGACCAGCGGGAAGCCGGGCAGCAGCCTCTGGATGGCCTCGATCACCTCGAAGTGGAGCGACTGCTGGCCCTTGAACTTGTATGCGCCGTGGCTCGTCCCGATCGCAACAGCCAGACTGTCGCAGCCGGACTGCTCGACGAACGCCTTGGCCTCGTGCGGGTCGGTCAGGTGCGCGTTCTTCTCGTCGACCTTGACATCTTCCTCGACGCCGCCCAGCTGGCCGATCTCCGCCTCCACCGAAAGGCCCTTGGCGTGCGCGGCCTCGACCACCCGGCGGGTGATCTCGACGTTCTTCTCGAACGGCTCGTGCGAGGCGTCGATCATCACCGACGAGTAGAAGCCGGAGTTGATGCAGTCGTAGCAGGACTGCTCATCGCCGTGGTCGAGGTGCACCGCGAAGATCACCTCCGGGTACATCTTCTCCGCCGCGCGGATGATCGCCTCGATCATCGGGATGCCCGCATACTTGCGCGCGCCCTTCGAAATCTGGACGATGAAGGGCGCCTGGGCCGCGATATGGCCCTGAAACAGGCCCAGCGCCTGCTCCATGTTGTTGATGTTGTACGCGCCGATGGCGAACTTGCCGTACGCCACCTTGAACAGCTCTGCCGTCGTAACGATCATGAAAGTCTCCTGCGTATGGGTTCTATGAGGCAAACAAACCCAGTCTACCGCCGAAGACGCAAAAAGTCAAAGATAGCGGTGAATCAGGTCACAAGCGCCCCGTCAGCCGCCGATCCAGTTGACCGTATGACACGGCGCATCGTTCTCGCGCAGGTGCTCGACGACCACCGGCGCGCTGATCGGCACGCCCGCGCCGTCCGTCACCACAAGCGTGTAGCGGTTGGCGAAGTTGTGGATCGGGAAATCATACATGCCGTAATCGGCCGCGCCGTCCTTGCTGACCGTTTCCGCGCGGTTGCCCCACTCGTCCTGCAACACGATGCGCACGCCCGCCACCGGCCCGCCCTCGCGGTTCAGCACGCGGCCGATGATGTAGTTGCCGGGGCAGGCGCTGTGATGCTCGACCGCGCCGGCCAGTACATAGCGGTGATCGCCCGGCGCGACCGCCTGCACCGCCTGAAGCGGCGCGGCATCCTCGCCCGGCGCCGGCCCCACGTCCACGTCCATGGCCGCGCCCAGGTCGATCGTGATCTGCAACAACTCGTCCGCCTCCTGCGGGTCCATCGCCAGGGCCGCGGGGACCATCTCCGGCAGCCGGTCGCACGGCCCCAGATCCACCACGGCCGGCCGGCGCAGGCTCCAGCCGATGACGCGCAGTTGTTCCGCGCGCTCGTCCGCGGTCAGCTTATCCGCCTCGGGCGCGGCCGCCGCGCCGGGCAGGCCCAGCTTGCCCGGCAGCTTGAGCAGCGTGCGTATGGCGGCCGGCTCCATCCGGCAGTAGGCCGTCCAGCGGCCGCCCTCCGGCAGCGCGGCATAGATCGGCGCGGCGGGCGTCTTCGCCACGCTGTCGGCCAGCGGGCCGGCGTCGCCCGCGGCGTCCAGCCACGTCCTTGCGAAGTACTCGCCCCCCGCGCGGCACTGCAGGCCGGGCGGACAGTCGTTGCGCCGCTCCACGCCCTCGGGCGGCGCAAACTCCCAGGCCGCGGCGTCGGCCAGCGGCGCGGCGTCGATCGTGGCCAGCAGCTCGGGATCGGCCAGCACGCCCTCCATGAAGTCGTGCCAGATGGGCGCTGCACCGGCCACGCCGCTGATGTTCTTCATAGGATGGCCGTCGCTGTTGCCGGCCCACGCGCCGGCCACCAGATAGCGCGTATAGCCGAGCGTCCAGTTGTCCCGCCAGTCGTCGGTCGTGCCGGTCTTGGCCGCGGCCGGCTTGCTCAGCCGGAGCGGGCTGCTCGCGCCGAACATCGGCGTGCGCGCCGCGTTGTCGCTCAGGATGTCGGTCAGCAGGAACGCGGTGGCGGGCGAGATCGCCTGCAACGGCGCGGAGGCGGCGGTCGCCGCGGAACCCGACCAGGCCACCAGGCCGCCGGGCGCCACGCTCCGGCCCAGGATGTCGCCCATCTGCAAGACCGGGACCGGCTCGATGGCCTGTCCGCCGCTCGCCAGCACGCCGTAGGCGGTCGTCAATTCGAGCAGCGTGATCTCGCCGCCGCCCAGCGTGAGCGCCAGCCCGTAATAGTCGCGGCCGCGATCCAGGCTGCGGATGCCCAGCGCCTCCGCGCCCGCCAGCATCCGGTCGATGCCCACGGCCTTGAGCAGCTTGACCGCGGGCAGGTTGTAGCTGTTGGCGAGCGCGGTGCGGACCGTCACCGGGCCATGAAACCTGTCGTCGTAGTTGCGCGGGGTGTACGGCTTGCTGCCCGGAATGTCGAAGGTCGCGGGGATGTCCCACAGGACGGTCGCCGGGCTGATGAGATTGTCCTCGATGGCCGTCGCATAGAGCACGGGCTTGATGGAGCTGCCCGGCTGGCGCATGCTGCGCGCGACATTGACCTGCCCGCTGATGGCCGCGTTCGTGAAATCGGCGCTGCCGACCATCGCCAGCACCTCGCCGGTGTACGGGCGGAGCACGACCAGCGCGCCGTTCGTCAGGTCGTGCCGGGGCTGGAGCTCCTTGACCTTCCGCGCGACCACGTCCTGGGCCAGCGTCTGCATCTTCAGATCCAGCGTGGTCGTGATCGCTAGCCCGCTGCGCACGGTCGCGCCGTTGCCCAGGCGGCTGTCGAGCCAGTCCTCGACATAGGCTACGAAATGGGGAGCCAGGTTCTGCGCCGCGTCCGGCTCCGGGTTGAACGCCAGCTCCTCGGCGTAGATGGCGTCGGACGCCTCCCGCGTCAGATAGCCGTGGCGGACGAGCAGATCCAGCACGACACGCTGGCGGCCCCTGGCCGCGGCGAGGTTGACGAGCGGATCCAGCCGGCCCGGCTGCTGGGGGATGCCGGCCAGCAGGGTCGCCTCGGCCCAGGTCAGATCCGCGGCGGACTTGCCGAAATAGACCTGCGCCGCGGCCTCCGGCCCGTAGGTGAGGTGGCCGTAGTTCAGCAGGTTCAGATACATCTCCAGCAGCTCATCCTTGCTGAACAGGCCGGTGAGCTCCTGCGCCAGGCCGGCCTCCTGCATCTTGCGATCCATCGACTGTTGCAGCCGGTCGTCGGGCGCGAGAAACAACATGCGCGCAAGCTGCATCGTGATGGTGCTGGCGCCGGAGACGACCTGGCCCTCCCCCGCGTTCTGGAGCGCGGCGCCCGCGATGCGCGCGGGATCCACGCCGGCGTTCTGGTAGAAGGTGGCGTCCTCGGTCGCGATGGTCGCGTCGATCAGATGTCGGGAGATGCGGTCGAGCCCGACCCACGTGCGGCGGCCCTCGCTCCAGCGGGTGGCCAGCAGCGCGCCGTTCCGGTCATAGACGTGGGTCGTCTGGAAGACGCGCGGGGCCGGCCCGGGCTGATAACGTTGCATGATGAGCTCGACCGCGTCGAGCGGCTCCTGCGCCGGACGCCCGCCCAGCTCCCGCGTGGCCTGCGGCACGCAGCCGGCAAGCGCCAACCCGCTCAACAAGACCAGCAGCGCGGCGTAACGCGCGATATACGCTCTCATGGCCCTGTCCCCCCCTGCCTCGACCTCATCCGCGGCCTGCCGCGGCGCGGTTTTGAAGATGGTTGCCCCGCTACTCCCCGCGCTGATACCGGCGGACGTTCTCCAGGTGCTCCTCGAAGGTCTGCGCAAACGCATGGCGGCCGCTGCCGTCCGGCAGCGCCACGAAATAGAGATAGTCGTGCTCCGCCGGGTCGAGCACAGCCTCGACGCTCTTGACGCCGGGGCTACAGATCGGGCCGGGCGGCAGGCCCGTCACCCGGTAGGTGTTGTACGGGCTGTCCACCTGCGCATATTCTTCGAGAAAGACCGGCGTCTTCCACCACTGGCCCGTGGCCGCCTGATAGCCCATCGCATACTGCACGGTCGGGTCGGCCTCCAGCTTCATGCCGCGCGCCAGCCGGTTGAGATAGACCGCGGCGATCAGCGGCCGCTCCTCGTCCACCACCGCCTCGCGCTCCACGATGCTCGCGACCGTGAGCACCTGGTGCAACGTCAGGGATGTGCGCCCCGCGTTCGCGGCCGCGCGGTAGGCGGGCACGACGAGGTTCGCAAACCGGTCGAGCTGGCGGCGCAACAGATCCGTGACATCGACCTCCTCGGCCGGCAGGCGGTAGGTGTCCGGGTAGAGATACCCCTCGAGGCTCGCGTCCGCGGGCCGGCTCGCCAGAAACGCATAGCCCGTCATGTCGATGCCCGTCAGATCCGCAAACAGGCCGCGGCGCTTATACTCCACCCCGTCCAACACGGTGTTGAGATCGAGATAGTCCGCGGTCTGCTCCAGCCGCCAGCCGTCGCCCACGCGCACGACGATCTCCGGCGCGCGGGCATCTTGCAGCGCCTCGGCAATCTGCGGGATGGTCATGTGCGGGCTGAGGGTGAACGTCCCGGCCTCCAGCCGGCCCGCCAGCCCGCTCACGCGCACATACGCCTCGAACAGCCGCGCGTCGGCGATCAGGCCCGCAGCCTGCAAGTTCTCGGCGACCGCGCGCGCGGTCGCGCCGGGCGCGATCTCGAAGCTCATCGGCTGCGGCTCCGCGGCCGCGGGCTGCTCCAGCTTGCTGCGGTTGGCCTCCAGATACACGGCTGCGAGATCTCCCGCGCTGCAAGCGGCCAGCAGCAGCGCCAGCAGAAAGGCGCAGCCCGGCCACCAGCGTCTCATGCCATGATGACGCCCCAGGTTCATCGGCGGTTCCCTGCTTTCCTTATCATGGCGCTAGTATAGCATACAAGCGGCCTGCGC
>MWBF01000143.1 GCA_002068935.1 Chloroflexi bacterium ADurb.Bin325 | reverse complement strand
CGCGCCGCGCACGGATGCGCTGCATCGGCGTCGGGCCGGCGCACGCGGAGCTGCCCGCCGATATCCGCGTCGCGGCGCTCGACCTGTTGGACGAAGATGCGTTCGACCGGCTGCTGGCCCGGTGATGGCCCCGGCCGCCCATCTTTGGAGCGAGCGGTAGTTTGTGTGGAGTGAGATGAATCAGCATCGACCCCGGCTGCGGCCGCTGGACATTCGCCCCTTCGTCCAGGACGGCCAGGAACTCCTGTTTTTGCGTGACCCACTGGCGCTGGCCGATCGTTCGGTCGTGATCCCGGCCGCGGCCGCGCCCATCCTGGCGCTGTGCGACGGCACGCGGGACGCGGACGAGATACGCACGGCGCTGCTCGCCCATTTCGGCCTGCGGGTGGCGCGGGAGGGCCTGGACGGGCTGCTGACGGCGCTCGACCAGACCTGTCTGCTCGAAAACGAGCGCACCGCGGCCGCGCGCGCTCGCGCGCTCGACGACTTCCGCGCCGCGCCCTTCCGCGCGCCCGCGCTGGCCGGCGCAGCGTATCCTGCCGAGCCGGCCGCGCTGGCCGCGCAGTTGGACGCCTACATGGACACGGCCCGCGCCAGGTATCCTTCGGGCCGTGCCCTGCCCGCGGCCAACGCGCGCGGGCTGGTCAGCCCGCACATCGACTACGAGCGCGGCGGGCCGGTCTACGCCGCGGTCTGGGACCAAGCTAAGCCGGCAGCGTTAGCTGCCGACTTAGCCATCATCTTCGGGACCGACCACAGCGGCGGACACGGGAGGCTGACGCTCACGCGGCAGCACTATGCGACCCCGTACGGCGTGTTGCCGACGCCAGCCGCGATCGTGGACGCGTGCGCGGCCGCGGTCAGCGCGCCGTTCGAGGAGGAGCTGCACCATCGCAGCGAACATTCCATCGAGCTGGCCGCGGTCTGGCTGCATCATGTTCGCGCGGGCCGGCCCTGCGAGGTCGTGCCGGTGCTGTGCGGCTCGTTCGGCCATTTCGTCGCCGGACAGGCCGACCCCGCGGCCGACCGCGACATCGCAGGACTGGTAGCGGCGCTGCACGCGGCCAGCGTTGGCCGCCGCGTCCTGGTCGTTGCCGCCGCGGACATGGCCCATATCGGCCCGGCGTTTGGCGGCGACCCGGTGGACGCGGCGGCCGCAGCCGCGCTGCGCGCGGCGGATGCGGCGCTGTTGGAGCGCATGGCCGCGGGCGACGCCGCGGGCTTCTTTGCGGAGCTGGCCGGCGTCGGCGACCGCAACAACGTCTGCGGGCTCCCGCCCATCTATCTCGCGCTGCGGCTCCTCGCGGCCAGCGACGGCGCTTCGAGCGCGGGCGGCGTCCCGTGCGCCTATGACCAGTGCCCCGCGGACAGCGACCTCACCTCGTTCGTGTCCGTGGCCGGGCTGGTGTGGCCATAAAACAGCGATAGACATGCGCCTTTTGTTGTGCCTGTGCGCCGTGCTATAATGCCCGAACTACCGGGCCGGCGATGGCCGGGCCGGGCATCATTGCCAACGCAAGAAGGCAGGAGAATACGTGACCGATCTCGCAGAAACGACGCCAAAGACTCCCAGACAGCCGCAGCGACGGGGCTCTTCCCCCGCGGGCGGCTCCATCGGGGCCGCGGTCTGGGAGCTGGTGCAGGTGGTAGGCCTGGCCCTGCTGATGGTCATCTTGATCCGCAACTTCGTGCAGAATTACCGGATCGACGGCATCAGCATGGAGCCGAACTTTCACGACGGCCAGTTTTTGATCGTCAACCGCTATGCGTATTGCCCAGGCATCAACATCGAGATCCCCGTCATCAACAAGCCCCTCTTCCAGAAGACGTGGTGCGTGCGCCAGCCGAAGCGCGGGGAGGTCATCGTCTTCGTGTCTCCGCAAGACTCAGAAAAAGACTTCATCAAGCGCGTCATCGGGCTGCCCGGCGACGTGGTGGAAGTGCGCAGCGGCGAGGTATTCATCAACGGCCAGCGGCTGCCTGAGCCGTTCGGCCCGTATCCCGGCAACTACAGCGCCGGGGCCGTCACCGTGGGCGAGGGCGAGGTCTACGTGATGGGCGACAACCGGAACAACTCCAGCGATTCGCACGTGTGGGGCACGCTGTCGGAGAAGCGCATCATCGGCAAGGCGCTTGTCTCCTACTGGCCCCCGCGCTATTGGTCGGTGGTGCCGCACTATGATCTGAACACGGCCGCGGGCCAGGCCGCTGCCGGAGACACGACCGGCTAGCAGGCCGCGGGCGAGCTCAAGGCGTTTCATGGACGGGCTGCCGGGCGGCCAGGAGGGATGGGTGAGATATGTCGCACGATCTGGACGCTGACGGGCCGGCCATCAGCGCGGCGGAGCTGGCCCGCATGATCGACCACACGCTGCTGAAGCCGACCGCGACCGAGGCGCAGATCCGCCAGCTCTGCGCGGAGGCGCGCGAGCACAGGTTCATGACGGTCTGCGTGAACCCGACCTGGATCGCCCTGTGCGCGGAGCTGCTGGCCGACAGCCAGGTGGATGTCTGCACGGTGATCGGGTTCCCGCTGGGCGCGAACCTGCCCGAACTGAAAGCATACGAGGCGGCGCAGTGCATCGCGGCCGGCGCGGCCGAGCTGGACATGGTCATGAACATCGGCGCGCTCAAGTCGGACGACCATGCGCTCGTCGCGGCGGACATGCGCGGGGTCGTGGATGCCGCGCACCCGCTGGGCGCGCGGGTCAAGGTCATCATCGAGACGGCCTATCTGACCGACGAGGAGAAGGTGGTCGCGTGCACGCTGGCAAAGGCGGCCGGCGCGGACTACGTCAAGACCTCGACCGGCTTCGGGCCGGCCGGCGCGACCGTGGCCGATATCGCGCTGATGCGGCGCACGGTCGGCCCGGAGATGGGCGTCAAGGCGGCCGGCGGCATCCGGACCGCGGCGGATGCGCTGGCGATGATCGGGGCCGGGGCCACGCGCATCGGCGCCAGCGCCAGCATCCAGATCCTGCGCGAAGTACGGGGCTAGGGCAATGTCACAGCGCGAGTTCATGATCATCCTGGCGCACACGCACATCTGCACCGCGTGTCGCACGCGGCTGCTGGAGGATCCGCAGGGCGTCCTGCCGGGCCGGCCCCTGAGCGCGGAGGAGCGGGAGCGGCTGGCGGGACTGAAGTTCGAGGACTACCTCACGCCGGAGGCCCTCACCCGCGCAGTGGGCGTGACCGTCGCGGATCTGGAGGCGTATCGCGACCAGGGCGTCGTCCGGCTGCGCCATCTGTAGAAAGGCCATCTTCAAAAACGTCATCGAGAAGGATCAGATGCTTATGCAAAACCTTTGGCGCGAGCTTCGCCCCGGCCCCCACGTGCCGGATGTCATCTATGCCATCGTCGAGATCCCGAAGGGCTCGCGTAACAAATATGAGTACAACAAGGAGAACGGCGTCATCGTCCTGGATCGGGTGCTGTTTTCCTCGCTGCACTATCCGGGGGACTACGGCCTGATCCCGCGCACCTTCTATGACGACGGCGACCCCCTGGACATCCTGCTGATGACCAACGAGCCGACCTTTCCCGGCTGCATCATCCAGGCGCGGCCCATCGGCGTCTTCCGCATGTTGGATCGCGGGCTCAACGACGACAAGATCCTGGCCGTCCCGGCCACGGATCCGCTCTTCAGCGAGTATCACGACCTGAAGGACGTGCCGCCCCATTTCTTGCAGGAGGTCGCGCACTTCTTCGAGGTCTACAAGGATCTCGAAGGCATGCGCACCAAGCCGGGCGGGTGGGAGGACGCCGCGTCGGCCAAGCGCGAGATTCAACGCTCCATCAAGCTGTTCGATGACCGTTTCGGACTGCCCGGCCTCTGAGAACCTGCCAAAGGACAACCTCCTGTTTCGGCCGGTCCTCCACCGGGCCGGCTGCGCCCGTTGCCGCGCGCAACCGGGCTTCGAGTCGAGGCGAGTGAACCATGCCGCATGACGATGTCGTGATCCTCAGCGCCGCGCGCAGCCCCATCGGCAAGTTTCAGGGCGCGCTGAGCGAGATGCCCGCGCCGGAGCTGGGCGCGGCCGCCATCCGCGCGGCGCTGGCCCGCGCGGGCCTCGATCCCGCCCGCGTGGCCGAGGTCATCATGGGCAACGTCGTGTCCGCAGGGCTGGGCCAGGCCCCCGCGCGGCAGGCCGCCATCGCCGCGGGCCTGCCGGAGCAGGTCGGCGCGCTGACCGTCAACAAGGTCTGCGGGTCCGGGCTGAAGGCGGTCATGCTGGCCGCGAGCAGCATCGCCGCGGGCGACGGCGACTTCTATGTCGCGGGCGGCATGGAGAACATGAACCGCGCGCCATATCTGCTGACGAAGGCCCGCTTCGGCTATCGGCTCGGCAACGCCGAGCTGGTGGACGCGGTCGTGCACGACGGGCTGTGGTGCGCGTTCGAGCAGCAGCACATGGGGCTGGCCGCGGAGTGGATCGCGGAGGCGTTCGGCGTCACGCGCGAGGCGCAGGACGAGTTTGCCTGCCTCAGCCAGCAGCGGGCCGCGGCCGCGAGCGCGGCCGGCCGATTCCGGACGGAGATCGCGACCGTATCTGTGCCGCAGCGCAAAGGCCCGCCGCTCTCCTTCGAGGCGGATGAGGCCCTCCGGCCCGACACCACTGTGGATGCGCTGCGCAGGCTCAAGCCGGCCTTCAAGGAGGGCGGCTCCGTCACCGCGGGCAATGCGCCCGGCATCACCGACGGCGCGGCCGCGCTGGTCGTCGCGCGGCGTTCGGCCGCGCGGGCCGCGGGCTTGCAGCCGATCGCGCGCGTGCTCGGCTATGCGCAGGCTGCGGTGCGGCCGCTGGAGATCTTCACCGCGCCGGTGTTTGCGCTGCGCCGCCTGGCGGATCGGCTGGGCGTCGCAGCGACGGATTTCGACCTGTACGAGCTCAACGAGGCCTTTGCCGCGCAGGCGGTGGCGAACATCCGCGAGCTGGCGCTGGATCTTGAGAAGGTCAACGTCAACGGCGGCGCGATCGCGCTCGGCCATCCCATCGGTGCGAGCGGCGCGCGCGTGCTGACGACCCTGCTCTATGCGCTGCGCGACCGCGGGCTGGCGCGGGGCGCGGCCGCGCTGTGTTTGGGCGGCGGCGAGGCGGTCGCGCTGGCCGTGGAAATCGAGGCATGATCGAGGGTAGAGTATGGATAAGGCACGCATCACGGAGATGCTCCAACAACTGACCGCCGCGGACGGGCCCGCGGGCGAGGAGACGCGGGTCGCCGCGCTGGTGCAGGCGCTGGCCGAGCCGTATGCCAGCCAGACGCACGTCGATGCGCTGGGCAACGTCATCGCGCTGCGCCGCGGGACGCGCGGCGCGGAGGAGCCGGCGCGACGCATCATGCTGGCCGCGCACATGGACGAGATCGGCCTGATCGTGACCCACGTGGAGGATGGCTTCCTGAGCGTCCACCGCGTCGGCGGCGTGGACCCGCGCTCGCTCCTCGGCCAGGAGGTCACGGTCTACCCGACGGGGCCGGGCGCGGAGGCGTACCCCGACGGCCTGCCCGGCTATATCGGCAGCCGGCCGCCGCACGTCTTGTCGGAGAGCGACCGGTCGAAGGCTGTCACGCTCGCGGATGTGCGGGTGGATCTGGGCAAGCCGGCGGACTTCTTTGCGGGCGGGCTGGTGCGCATCGGCGACCGCATCGCGATGCGCGGGCCGTACACGGAGCTGCTGGCCGGCCGCGCGGCGACCAAGGCGCTGGACGACCGGGCGTGCGTGGCCGCGATGCTCGGCGCGCTGGGCTATCTGGCCGACATGCGCCATACGTGGGACGTCTATGCGGTGGCGACCGTGCAGGAGGAGATCGGCATCCGCGGCGCGACGACCAGCGCGTTCGGCGTCGCGCCCGACCTGGCGATTGCGCTCGACGTGACCTTCGGAGAGACGCCGGGCATCGACGCCAGCAAGACGGTGGCGATGGACAAGGGGCCGGCCATCGGCTGGGGCCCGAACCTGCACCCCGGCGTCGTCAAGGGCCTGCGCGACGCGGCGGAGGCGCTGGAGATCCCGTCCGTCACCGAGGTGATCCCCGGCCACTCCGGCACCGACGCCTGGGCCATCCAGGTCAGCCGCGAGGGCATCCCGACGGGCCTGCTGAGCATTCCCATCCGCTATATGCACTCGACGGTCGAGCTGGTCGCGACGGCGGACGTGGATCGCACCGCGCGGCTGCTGGCCGCGTATATCGCCCGGCTGGGCCGCGACACGCTGGCCGCGCTGGCCGAGGAGATCTAGCCATGGCCGAACTACGCGAACTGCTGGAGCGCCTGTCCAACGCGCACGGGCCGTCGGGCCGCGAGCGCGCGGTGCGCAACCTGATCCGGGCGGAGATCGAGCCGCTGGTCGACCGCGTCGAGGTCGACGCGATGGGCAACCTCATCGCGTTCAAGGCGGCTGACGCCGCGGCCGGCGCCGCGCCGCGGCTGAAGGTGATGCTGGCCGCGCACATGGACGAGGTCGGCTTCATGATCACCGAGGTCGGCAAGAGCGGCCTGCTCAGTTTTCAGGCGGTCGGCGGCGTAGACGCGCGCACATTGCCGGGCAAGCGGGTGCTCGTGGGCGACGACCAGACGCCCGGCGTCATCGGCGCGCCCGTGCCGCACCTGTCGGACGGCGACCGCGTGCCGGGGATCGAAGATCTGGCGATCGACATCGGCGCGATCGACGACAAGGCCGCCGGCGGCAAGGCGAAGGCGGGCGACTATGCGACGTTCGCCACGCGCTTCGCCGTGCTGCACGACGATCCGGCCTGGCCGACGGTGCGCGGCAAGGCCTTCGACGACCGGGCGGGCTGCGCGGTCGCGATGGCCGTGCTGGCCGAGCGCTACCCGGTGGATCTATACGTGGCCTTCACCGTGCAGGAGGAGGTGGGGCTGCGCGGCGCGCGGGTCGCGGCGTACCGGGTGAACCCGGACGCGGCCATCGCGCTGGAGGGGACCATCTGCGACGACCTGCCGCAGCAGCCGGACGAGGATGTCACGCGCGTGACGCGCATGGGGCATGGTCCGGCCATCACCCTGATGGATCGCAGCCTGCTGTCGCATCCGGGGATGGTGCGCCTGTTGCAGGAGACTGCGGCCGCGGAGAAGATCGCCGTGCAGTACAAGGCGCCCGGCCTGGGCGGCACCGACTCCGGCGCGATCCACCAGGTACATGCGGGCGTGCCGTCGATCACGGTTGCGACGCCGTGCCGCTACATCCACAGCCCCGCGGCGATCCTGAACCTCAACGACCTGGCCGCGACCGTGGCGCTGGTCAGCGCCGCGCTCAGGCGGATCGACCGCGGCTATCTGACGCGATAGTAAGGGGGAGACACTTGGAACCACTGGCGAAACGACTGGCCGAGGCGTTCGGCGTCTCGGGATTCGAGGATGAGATTCGGGCCGCGATCCGCGATGAGATCGCCGGCCTGGCCGATTCGGTCGAGGTCGATGTGCTCGGCAACCTGGTCGCGCTCCGCAAGGGGACCGGCGGCGGCCGGCGTGTGATGGTCGCCGCGCACATGGATCAGATCGGCGTCATCGTCACGCACATCGACGCGCAGGGCTTCATGCGCTTTGCGGCGGTGGGCGGGGTCTATCCCACGGCCTGCTGGGGCGCGCAGGTGCGCTTCAAGGACGGCACGGTCGGCACGATCGGGCTGGACGGCCGGGTGGATCGTCGCGGCCAACTGCCGGAGCTGCGCGACATGTACATCGACGTGGGCGCGACGAGCCGCGACGAGGTGCAGCAGCAGGTCGGCGATGTGGCGCAGTTCTGGCCGAGCTTCAGCGCGCAGGGCCACGCCTGGTTCTCGCCCAACATGGACGACCGGGCGGGCTGCATCGCGCTGGTGCAGTTGCTCAAGGAGCTGCAGGGCGTCGAGATCGCGCACGACCTGTATGCGGTGTTTACGACGCAGGAGGAGGTCGGGGTGCGCGGGGCGCGCACGTCGGCCTATGCGGTCGATCCGGAGATCGCGATCGCGCTGGACGTGACGCTGACCGGCGACATCCCCTATCCCCGGCCGGTGATGGACGTGGCGCTGGGCCGCGGGGTGGCCATCAAGGTGCAGGATTCGGGCATGATCAGCCATGTCGGGCTGAACCGGGCGCTGGTCGCGACGGCCGAGGCGGAGGGCATCCCGTATCAGTTGGAGGTGTTGGCCGGCGGCACGACCGATGCGTTTGCGATGCAGACCACGCGCGCGGGCGTCCCGGCGAGCTGTCTGTCGTTCCCCAGCCGCCATGTCCACACGCCGTCGCAGATCGTGGATCGCCGCGACGTGGAGGCCGCGGTCAGGCTGCTGGTCGGGTTCCTCAGGCAAGACATCGCGCTCTAGGCCGCGCCCGAAAGCTGCCGAGCGCGGCCTCACTCCCCATCCCCCTCTCTTGACGTTGGGCAAGCCTCCGGCTTGCACGTCAGGAGAGGGGGAACCGAGGGGCTGTTGAGGGTGTCGCCGCCTTGGCTGCACACGGAACTGTCGCGCGGCCGCGGAATGACTTGCGCAAAGCGCGCGCTTCTGGTATCCTCATACCATTCGATCCAGCTACCGACGAGGCCGCTCATGGTAAAGCTTCTGTTGAAGTGGGACATCAAGTCAGGGCAGGAACAGCCGTATTTCGAGTTCATCATGCAGGAGTTCGCCCCTGGGTTGATGCGCCTCGGCTTGCAGCCCACGGAAGCGTGGTATACGGTCTACGGCCAGGGGCCGCAGATCCTCACCGGCGCGGTGACCGACGACCTGGAGACCATGAAGCAGATCCTCGACGGCGACGAATGGCGCGAGCTGCGCGAGAAGCTCCTGACCTTCGTCGCCAACTTCAGCTACAAGGTGATCCAGGCGAGCGGCCGCTTCCAGCTATAGCGCGGCCCGGCCGGCCAGCAGCAGCGGCCCCAGCCGATCCAGCGCGGCATAGACCTCCGACTCGTCCTGCACGTTCTGCGTGAGCAGGAACAGATCCGTGTCTTCGGTGTACCCCCAGTCGTGCAGGACGCCCTCGATGTTGCCCGTCTTGTGATAGAACGCCACGGTGTCGCGCGGGATGTTGCGCAGCCATAGCCCCAGGTCGACGCAGGCCAGGAACAGCGGGTCGATCCACGCGCGCTGCTCCGCGGGCAGCGCATCGCGCAGCGCGTAG
>MWBF01000142.1 GCA_002068935.1 Chloroflexi bacterium ADurb.Bin325 | reverse complement strand
GTGCGGCGCAAGCCTCTCGAGCCAGACCTCGTAATCGTGGTGCAGGCCGCCCTCGTCGTCGTTGATGAAGACCGACGCCGTGATGTGCATGGCGTTGACCAGGCACAGCCCCTCCCGGATGCCGCTTTCGGCGAGCGCGGCCTCCACCTGCGGCGTGATGTTGACGAACCCGCGCCGCCCCGGAACGTTGAACCAGAGTTCCTTGCGGTAACTTTTCATACTGACTTGGGCCTCATGTATATGTTACTTGTTGTATGCAGAAGGATACATTAATGCTCGACCAATATGCAAGCCTCGGCGCGGCCGCGCTGTTTAAGGGCCTGGGGGAGGCCGAGTGGCGTGCGGTGGTGGCCGCGGCCGACCGACGCCGGGCCCGCGCCGGCGCGTTCTTCTATCACCAGGGTGACGCCGCCGCCCATTACTACATGCTGTTGCAGGGCCGCGCGCGCCTCATCCAGGTCACGCCCGAGGGTAACCAGGTCATCCTCCATCTGCTCTCCCCCGGCGAGGCCTTCGGCGTGGCGGCCGCGGTGCTCGGCGGCGAGTTCCCGGCCTCCGCCGAGGTCATCGAGGACGCCGAGGCGCTGGTCTGGGGCGGGGCCGCCATGCAGCGGCTCATGGTCGAGCATCCTTTGCTGGCGATCAACGCGCTGCGGCTGGTCGCGGACCGCCTGCACGAGATCCAGAACCGCTATCGCGAGCTGGCCACCGAGCGCGTCGCCCGGCGCATCGCGCGCACGGTGCTGCGGCTGGCGCGGCAGGTCGGCCGGCGCACCGCGGAGGGCATCCTGATCGACCTGTCGCTATCGCGGCAGGATCTCGCGGAGATGACCGGCACGACGCTCTACACGGTCAGCCGCACCCTGACCGCCTGGGAGCAGGCCGGCCTGGTCGACGCGGGCCGCGAGCGGCTGCTCATCCGAAAGGTACACAGCCTGGTGATGATCGCGGAGGACCTGCCGTCCGATTCCGCCTGAACATTGCGCCAGCGCAAAGACGCCCCACGTGACCTCGTGTTAGTCTGCTGTACCGCCGCGCGGCGGTGAAAGACGGCGCGCATTCCGCCCCTGTAGTGACCATACTGGATTTCCAGTTTTTGATAGACCCCTGTCTTGCCCTCGCCTTGCGGGGGCGGGGAGCCACGAGAGCCTCGGCTCCCGCTCAGCGGGGGGCGCCATCTTCAGCCGGGACGCGGGCCGCTGCGGCCTCCGCCCCCGTCCCTCCCGCGCTTTGCAAGGGGAGGGGAGGCGAGGAGCCAGTTCTCGATAGCCGCGGCCCCGGCGGATGCGGATCATGAAGCCAGGGAGATTGAGAAAGTATGACGAACTCGAATGAGCGCAAGAGCGAGCTGCGTCTGATCGCGATATCGCTCGTCCTGATGTTGGGCTTTATCGTCGGCGGGTGGTTCGGCGCCAGCGCTCTGACCGCGCGCACGATGCGGTCGCTGGCCGCGGCGCAAGATACGGCCACGCCGCAGGCGGCCGCCGATGTCATGGCGCAACACGCCAGCGTGCAGCACGACACGACGCAGGCGGCCGCGCCGAGCGGGCAGGCGATCCCCGTCCGCCAGGGCGGGCCGGCCGCGGATGTGTCGCTGGTGCCGGATGTCTCGTTCACGCTGCGCACCGAGGTCGGGCACGCGGGCCTGTCCTATGTCGGCGTCGGCGGGACGATCGACGGCCAGGTCAACCCCACCCTGCAGGTGGCCGAGGGCGCGGTCGTGCAGATCACGCTGATAAACGGCGACGGCGC
Source organism: Chloroflexi bacterium ADurb.Bin325 (assembly GCA_002068935.1). Classification (GTDB taxonomy): domain Bacteria; phylum Chloroflexota; class Anaerolineae; order CG2-30-64-16; family CG2-30-64-16; genus MWBF01. The sequence continues at coordinate 7,394 of MWBF01000142.1, read as the reverse complement.
GCTGCATGACATCGTCTTCCCCGAATTCGGCGCGACGACCGGGCAGTTTTCCGGGAAGGATTCCAGCAATACGACGGTCTTCCGCGCCAACCAGGCCGGCGAATTTGCCTACTTCTGCAGCGTGCCGGGCCACCGGCAGGCCGGCATGGAGGGCAAGCTGATCGTCGGCAGCGCGGCCGCGGGGCCGGAAGCGACCGGCGCGGACATTGTGGCCGACCCGGCGAACCTGCCCCCGTCGGTGGGCGCGCGCGGGCCTCAGGATGTGCGGCTGGATCTGGAGACGGTCGAGCTGAAGGGCCAGTTGGCCGACGGCACGACCTACAACTACTGGACGTTCAACAGCCAGGTGCCGGGGCCGATGCTGCGGGTGCGGGTGGGCGACACGGTGGAGGTTCACCTGTCGAACAAGGCCGACAGCAAGATGATCCACTCGGTCGACTTCCACGCCGTGACCGGGCCGGGCGGCGGCGCGACCGTGACCCAGGTGCCGCCGGGCGAGGAGCGCAGCTTCACCTTCAAGGCGCTCAGCCCCGGGCTGTACGTCTATCACTGCGCGACGCCGATGGTGGCCGCGCACATCAGCAACGGCATGTACGGGCTGATCCTGGTCGAGCCCGAGGGCGGGCTGCCGCCGGTCGACCGCGAGTTCTACGTCATGCAGGGCGAGCTCTACACGCAGCAGGCCTACGGCCAGCACGGCGACCTGGGCTTCAACGTGGATAAGCTGCTGGCCGAGCAGGCCGAGTACGTGACGTTCAACGGCGCGGTGGGCGCGCTGACCACGCAGAAGCCGCTGCACGCAAAGGTGGGCGAGACGGTGCGCATCTTCTTCGGCGTCGGCGGGCCGAATTACACCTCGTCGTTCCACGTCATCGGCGAGATCTTCGACCGGGTGTACAACCAGGCGTCGCTGACCGCGGAGCCGCTGACCGACGTCCAGACGACGGTCGTGCCCGCGGGCGGCGCGACGATGGTCGAGTTCAAGCTGGACGTGCCGGGCCGCTACGTGCTGGTGGATCACGCGCTCTCCCGCATGGAGCGCGGCCTGGTGGGCTTCCTGATCGTCGACGGGCCGGATAACCCGGAGGTCTTCAGCTCGCCGCACGAGCCGTCGCCCAACAGCGGGCACTGATCCGTCGGGGCTTACCTCACCCCCCATTCGGCTCGCACGTCAGGCGAGGAGGGGGTGAGGCCGGACGCCCAGCAATTTTCGGATGGACTCTAAACAGGAGCGCCGTCCCTCCCATCGAGGGGCGGCGCTCCTGTCGTTGGCGCCCGCAGCGGGCCGCCTCAGCGGATGATGGCCGAGATGACCCAGGTCAGGATGCTGAGCAGGACGGAGGCGAACAGCGCGCCGAAGAAGCCCTGCACCTTGACTCCCTTGACGAGCGCGGCCATCAGTATGAGCATGAGCGCGTTCAGAACCAGCGCAAACAGCCCCAGCGTCAGGATGGTGATGGGCAGCGCCAGGAAGGCGAGGATGGGCCGCACGAACGCATTCAGCAGGCCCAACACGAGCGCGGCCACGACCGCGGTCCCCGCGTCCTTGATCTCGATCCCGAAGCTCAGCCGGGAGATGATGTAGAGGCTGACCGCGGTGATCAGCCAGGTAACGATAAAGTTCATCGGACGACCCTCCTTGTATGCCTGTTACCTTCCACTACGCAGGCCGGGCCGATAAGTTGCTGCCGCCTCAGTATTTTCCGTATTCCTCGATCGCCTCGTAGAGCGCGACGATGTTTTCCCACGGGACGTCGGGCTCCAGCGTGTGTGTGGGGCCGAGGACCAGGCCGCCGTCGTAGCCGACCGTCTCGATGCGCTTCCGCACCTCCGCGCGCACGTCGTCCGGCGTGCCGAACGGCATCGTCGTCTGCGTGCCGATGGTGCCCCACAGCGCCAGCCGGTCGCCGTAGCGCCGCTTGACCTCCACCGGATCGATGCACTCCGGCTGCACCGGGTTGAGGATGGTCACGCCGATCTCGATCAGCTCCGGGATGATGGCCGAGGGGTTGCCGTCCGAATGATAGAACACGGGCAGGTCGGGCTTGATCGCGCGCGCGGATTCGATGATGCGCTGCATGCGGCCCTTGAACCATTTGCGCCAGGTCGCGGGGCTCATCAGCATGCCCCGCTGCGTGCTGACGTCGTCGCCCAGCACCAGCACATCGACATCCTGCTGCGCAAAGAAGCGCGCCTGGCCGCAGCGGATGTCCGTGATGCCGTCCAGCAGGCACTCGGCGAACGCGGGCTGGTCGCGGAAGTCGCGGAACAGCTCCTCCATCCCGCGCAGCTGCCAGGCCACCTCGAAGATGGTGACGGCCATCGCGCCGGCCGCGGCCAGCCCGCGGGCATGGTGCGCCTGGATCTGGGCGCTCGCATAGGCGTGCCGCGCGGGGTGCTCGTAGTCGGGCCGCGGAAAGGTCTCGAACTGGCGCAGCGTGTCGAACCCCTGCATCGGCGCGATCATGCTGATGAAGTGGTAGAACGTGCCGGGCAGGTGGGCCGTGCCCCATTCGGTGATGTTGGCGTTGGCAGGCAGGTCGGGGTAATAGGCCGCGAAGCGCTCGCGGCGCGCGGCGCGCTCGCGGGCGGCCTCCTCCGGCGGGAGGTCGATGCCGACAAAGCGCACCTCGATGTCGAAGTAGTCGTCCGGATCCGTGCAGCCGGTGCGCTGGCGGAAGATGTCGAGCACCGCGGGCGTGAAGCCCCAGCTCAGGTCCTTGGGCACGCGGTCGGGCCGGCGCCGCGATACCGCGGCAACGACGCGCTCGCGCGGGGTCATGGTGGTCATCGTTGCTCCTGTGTAGGGCGCAGACTGAGCGTCTATCCGAAAATTCGCTCCGGCTTACCTCACCCCCCCATCCCCCTCTCCTGAACGCGAGCCTTCGGCTCGCGTTCAGGAGAGGGGGAGCCGAGGGGGTGAGGCCGGGCGCCCAGCAGGTTACAGACTCTTACGCGGCCCGGCTACTCCTCCAGCGTGGTCAGGTCGCCTTCGGGCAGCCCCTGGGCGCGGGCGCGCAGCACGCGGCGCATGATCTTGCCGCTGCGGGTCTTGGGCAGTTGCGGCACGAAGTTGATCTTCTCGGGCCGGGCGATGGGGCCGAGCTCGTGGCCCACATGCTGCTTGAGTTCCTCGGCCAGCGCATCGCTCGGCTCGTTGCCGGCGCGCAGGATCACGTAGGTGTGGATCGCGTTGCCCTTGATCTCGTGCGGCAGGCCGATGGCCGCGGCCTCCGCGACCGCGGGATGGCTGACCAGCGCGCTCTCGATCTCCGCGGTGCCCAGCCGGTAGCCCGACACCTTGATGACATCGTCCACCCGGCCGATGACCCAGTAGTAGCCGTCCTCGTCGCGGCGCGCGCTGTCGCCGGTGAAGTAAACCCCCGGATATTTCGACCAGTACTGGTTGATGTAACGTTCGGGGTCGCGATAGAGCGTGCGCATCATCGCGGGCCACGGCTTCGTCAGCACCAGATAGCCCTCCTCGCCGGGCGGGACCGGGTTGCCCGCGTCGTCCAGGATATCCGCCTCGACGCCGGGGAAGGGCAGCGTCGCGCTGCCCGGCTTCAGGTCGGTGACGGGCAGCGGCGTGATCATGAACATGCCCGTCTCCGTCTGCCACCAGGTGTCCATGATGGGGCAGCGCTCCTTGCCGATGACCCGATGGTACCAGCGCCACGCCTCCGGGTTGATGGGCTCGCCCACGCTGCCGAGCAGGCGCAGCGTCGAGAGGTCGTGGCGGTTGGGCCAGGCGTCGCCGAAGCGCATCAGCCCGCGGATGGCCGTCGGGGCCATGTAGAGCACGTTGATGCCGTACTTCTCGATCATGCTCCACCAGCGGTTCGGGTAGGGGAAGGTCGGCGCGCCCTCGTACATGAAGCTCGTCGCGCCGAGCAGCAGCGGCCCGTAGACGATGTACGAGTGGCCCGTGACCCAGCCCGGATCGGCCGCGCACCAGTAGCGGTCGTCCTCCTTGAGGTCGAACACCCACTTGAGCGTCGTGCCGATGCCGACCATGTAGCCGCCGTGCGTGTGGACGATGGCCTTGGGCTTGCCCGTCGTGCCGGAGGTGTAGAGCATGTAGAGCGGGTCCTCGGCGTCCATCACCTCGGTGTCGCAGCGGTTGCCGCCCGCGGCCGCGCGGGCGATGGGCAGCGCCATCAGGTCGTGGTACCAGTAATCGCGGCCCGCCTCGATCGGCACATCGTGGCCCGTCCGCTTGAACACGATCACGTGCTCGACCGAGCCGGCGCGGCGGATGGCCTCGTCAAGGATGCGCTTCAGCTCGACGATCTTGCCGTTCATGTAGCCGCCGTCGCACGTGATCGCCACGTTCGACTGGCTGTCCTCGATGCGGCCGTGGAGCGCCTCCACCGAGAAGCCGCCGTACACGACCGAATGCACCGCGCCGATCTTGGCGCAGGCGAGCATCGCGATGGGCAGTTCGGGCACCCGGCCCATGTAGATGGTGACGCGGTCGCCCTTCTTGACGCCCATGCTGCGCAGCACGTTGGCGAACTTGCACACCTCGCGGTTGAGCGCGTGGTAGGAGAAGGTGCGCACCTCGCCGTTCTCCCCCTCCCAGATCAGCGCCAGTTTGTTGCGCCGCCAGGTCGCCACGTGACGATCCAGGCAGTTGTAGACGATGTTGGTCTTGCCGCCGACGAACCATTTGTAGAACGGCTTCTCGCTCTCGTCGAGCACCTTGTCCCACTTCTGGTACCACTCGAACTGTTCGGCCTGGGTGGCCCAGAAGCCTTCGAGGTCTTCATGCGCCCAACGGGCCATCTCATCGTAGCTCTTGATGAGCGCGTCGGCCACGACATCGGGCGAGGGGTGGTAGATCTCTTTCGGTTCCTGACCATTCTCGTTGCTCATAGCATCCTCCGGGGTCGGATTTGGATTTTATTATACTCAAAGATCGCACAAGATTGCAACCAGCGTGGCCGTTCCCGATGCCTGTGTGCGCGGCCAGAACGAAAGACGCGAAGGCCTCCGACAACGGAACCCTTCGCGTCCTGCGTATTTGGAACCTGCCCGAATCACCTGCTCTGGCCGGTCTCCGGCCGAGCCAGAGCAGGTCTCGGATCCGCTTTCAGCCGGCCTCGTGCGTCACTCCGCCGGCTTATGGCACATCTGGCAGGTCTCGACCGCGCGATCCTTGTGATCCGCGGGCGCCGGCTTGACCTGTCCCTCCGGGTCGTGGCAGAGCAGGCAGTTCTCGCGGCCCTGCAGCTCGTGGCGGATCGCCGACGGCTGCCCGGCCGTGTCGCCCGCATCGCCCGCGGCCGGCTGCTTCTCGACCGCAGGCTCCTCCGGCTGATGGCACTGCAAGCAGATGTCCAGCCCGAAGGTGGCGTGGCTCGGCGGCATCGGCTTGATGCCGGGCGGCGGATCCTCGCTGTGGCAGAGCGCACAGTTGTCCATGCCCGCCAACTGATGCGGGATGCGCGGCGCGCCGGGCGGCGGCTGCTCGCCCTCCTGCACCTCGGCCGTGTGACACTGCGTACACATCGCCGTGGTGAACGAGGCGTGGTTGTCGGGCCACGGGTGTACCTTGCCCGCGGCGTGACACAGCGTGCAGTCGGTCCGGGCGCCGATGGGGTGCGGCACGGGCTGGGCTGTGCCGCTGGACGGAACTCGCGGCGGCTCGGACAGGGCGCGAATCTTCGGCGCGTTCAGCCCCGCAAACTGCCATGCGGTCGCATGACAGGCGCTGTTCGAGCAGAAGCTCGTGTTGTCGTGGCCGCCCGGGTTGGCGACCGTGTGGCAGGCCGCACAGGTGTCATCGAACTGGAAGCGGTGCTCGGCCAGCCAGGTCGTGCTGAGGTGCGAGGCGGGCTCGTCGGACGGCTTGGGCCCCACGACGGGCGCCGGCTGGCCCGGCCCGGCCACCTGCGGGATGCTGTGGCAGATGTTGCACTCCAGCCGGATGGCCTGGTTGTCGCTGCTGAGATGCTTGCCGTCGTGGCAGCGGAAGCAGCCGGGGAAGTCCTTGTGCCCGATGTTGTTCGGGTGCGACTGCCACGTGACGTTCATGAACGGGAACTGCGTGCGGTCGAAGATGCTTTGCAGGGTCGCGACCGCCTCGTGGATCTCCTGCTGGCGCGCGGCATAGAGGCTCGCATAGGAGCTGGCGTAGTAGTCTTCGACCGCGGCGATGGTCTGCGCCGCCTCCTGCTCCGTGGCGTACTGCTTCTCCAGCACGGCGACGGCCTGCGCCTTCAGGTCGGGCAGGTTTGCGGGCAGGACGCCGGACGCCAGCGCCTCATCCACCAGCTCTGAGGGCCGACGGAAGTTGTGCGAGGCCCGGTTGTGGCAATCCACGCAGTCCATCTTCCGCTTCTCCAGCTTGCTGAGCGCCTCCGGCGTCAGATCGCTGTCGACGGAGATATACTCCGTGACCACGCCGTTGAACTCGGCCTGCACCCAGGGGATCTCCTGGCGCTTCTCGTCGGTGGCGACATAGTACACCGGGTTGGCGATGTGCCAGTGGATGCCGCGGCTCTGGCCCTCATCGATCGACCCGCCGCCCGTGCGCACCGACAGGAGCGTCCGTGTGAGGGTATTGTCGCGATCCTGGGCGTAGTGGTCGAGTTGCAGCAGCCGTTCGCCGTAGAACTTCTGCGGCCAGTGGCACTGCTCGCAGACCACCTCGACCGGCCGCAGGCTGTGGATCGGCGAGGGGATGGGCCGCTCGTAGGTGTTGGTGGGATAGACCCAGACATAGCGCACGTTCGCCAGCTTCGCCTCGATCGCGGGGATGGCGCCCGGCCCGATGTGACACGTGCCGCACTCGGCCCGCGCGTGCGGCGAGTTGCGATAGGCCGTGTACTCCGGCGACATCACATGGCACAGCGAGCAGAAGGCGGCCGATTCCGTATAGTGCAACACCTCGGTGGAAGCGACGAAGAAGACCAACAAGAATGCGACGGCGGCAAGCGCGCCGAGGATGATGAGCGGCCAACGTCTGCGGCGCGGGCGGGCAGGCGCAGGCTGCGCAGCCTGAGGCCGGTCAGCGGGGCTGGGACGCGCCCCGGCTGTGGACTCAGGCGGGTTGGGGTGGGTCATAGTCCTCCTCCTGGCAATAGGAATCCCCTGGGGTCGAGTATGGAAGCCCGGATAGTCATATGAGGCATGAATGTGGCCGCAGTATAGACCCGTATGGCGCAGGTGTCAATACGACGACAGGCTGCCCAGGAGCTTCGAACGGGGGCCGGAGAGCCGGAAATCTCAGCAGGCAGCGCAATGATGGCCGTGACTTCAGAATCTATCCGAAAATTGCTCTGGCCGGTCTCCGACCGAGCCAGGGGCACGGCCAGAGACCGGAGCGGGTTTTCGGATAGGCTCTCAGTCGCCGGGGGTTTAAAAACAGTCTTTCAGGTCAGTCGGCG
>MWBF01000141.1 GCA_002068935.1 Chloroflexi bacterium ADurb.Bin325 | reverse complement strand
GAGCCGGTAGAGCGCGCCCTGGTAGCGGGACTCGCCCGGCCCCGTGTACATGGTGCCTGCCCAGAACCGGCCGCCGGGGTCGACCGCGCCGTCGTTGAAGCGGTTGTAGGGCCGATCCGGCTCGACGTTGTGGGTGATGACGACGTGCGCATCGCCGGGCTGCCATGCGCCCAGGCCGGCCGCGGTCGCGACCACGAACCCGCCCGCCTGGCGCAGCCCCAGCGCGGTGACCGCGACATCGACGTCGAATGTTTCATGCTGCATCGTCGCGGGGCGGAGCCGATGGATGCGCTGGCCTTCGATATCGACCCAGTAGAGCGCCTGCTCTGCCGTGTGCCACAGGGGGCCTTCCCCCAGGCGGCACTGGCAGCCAAGGATGTGTTCGAGTTCCGACATGCTGACCTCTCGTATCGGGGATGGTAGGGTCATTATAGCATTTCGTCTCGTGAAACGGCCAGCGCCCTCAGAGTCTGTTCAGTCTGCGCAGGCAGCGCAATGGCGGCCATGACTTCAGTCGCTGGGGGACTTTTTAAACAGTCTCTGAAAGGAGATCGACATGAGATCGAGCATCGGGCGCGGGGCTGCCCTGGTTATCGGGCTGGCAATGATCCTGGCGCTGGCGCAGGCGTGCGCGCCCGCGCCGGAGCCGACCGCGGGCGCGCCGACCGTGAGCGAGTCGACCGCGGCGGCAGCGGCCGTGGCCAGCGACCGCGCGGACCTGATCGGCAACTGGGAGGGCCGGGTCGAGGTGGCCGGCCAGGAGATCATCACGCGCATGGCCTTCGAGGCGGACGGCGACGGGCTGAAGGGGACGGTCGATTTCCCGCAGCAGAACGTCAACGGCATCCCGTTGGATGTGGCGACGTTTGCGGACGGCAAGCTGCACGTCGAGGTATTGCCGGCCCCGCGGACCGCGGTCTTCGACGGCGCGCTGGCGGGCGACGCCATCGCCGGGACCTTCGAGCAGGCGGGATATAAGGGCGCCTTCGAGCTGGCGCGCGTGAAGGCCGAGGCGCCGCCCTATGCCGCGGAGGAGGTCACGTTCCGCAACGGCGACATCACCCTGGCGGGCACGCTCACGCTGCCGGAGGGCCAAGGGCCGTTCCCCGCGGTGGTGTTGATCACGGGCAGCGGCGCGTCCACGCGCGACGAGGAGCTCTTCGGCTTCAAGGTGTTCGGCGTGCTGGCCGACCACCTGACGTGGCAGGGCATCGCGGTGCTGCGGTATGACGATCGCGGCGTGGGCGGCAGCAGCGGCGGCAGCGCGGGCGACACCAGCGAGACCTTTGCGGGCGATGTGGCCGCGGCCGTGGCGTATCTCGAGGGCCGGCCCGAGATCGCCGCGGGCAAGATCGGCCTGCTCGGCCACAGCGAGGGTGGCCTCATCGCGCTCATCGTGGCGACGGGCGGGACCGCGGGGCTGGCGGTCGAGCCGGACGATGTCGCGTTCGTCGTGCTGATGGCCGGGCCGGGGCTGCCCGGCGACAAACTGATCGTCGAGCAGGGCGAGGCCATTGCGAAGGCCGGCGGCGCGAGCGCGGAGGAGGTCGCCAGGCAGAAGGCCATGCAGGAGCAGATCGCGGCCGCGGCGCTGACCGGCGAGGGCTGGGACGCGGTCGAGGCGAAGCTGCGCCAGGCCTATGAGGAGGCCGCCGCGGCGCTCACGGATGAGCAGAAGCAGGCCGTCGGCGACCTGGACGCCTGGGTGCAGCAGATGGTCGATGCGCAGATGGCCGTATCTCAGAGCGGCTGGATGAAGTTCTTCCTGAGCTATGACCCCGCGCCGGCGCTCGAAAAGCTGCGGCAGCCGGCGCTGGCCCTGTTTGGCGAGCGCGACTTGCAGGTGCCTGCCGAATCTAATCGCGCGGCGGTCGAGGCGGCCCTGAAGCGCGGCGGCAACGCGGACTACGAGATCGTGGTCATTCCGGAGGCCAACCACCTGTTCCAACTGGCCGAGACCGGCAGCCCCACCGAGTACGCAACCCTGTCGCCGGAGTTCGCGCCGGGCTTCCTGAGCACGGTGAGCGACTGGATCCTCGCACACACGAGGTAGGGCGCGGCCTCACCGCCGACGGCCTCACCCCCCGGCCCCCCCTCCTGAGCCGTCGCTCAGGAGAGGGGGTGAAGGGTTCGTCTTTAGCGGTAATTCTCCCCCTCTCCTGAAGAGCGGCAAGCTCTTCAGGAGAGGGGGTTGGGGGGTGAGGCATCCTCACCGCCCGTGGCACTGCTTGTATTTCTTCCCGCTGCCGCAGGGACAGGGATCGTTGCGGCCCGCCTTTGCGAAGGCCTGGCGCAGCGCGGCGTCCTTGCGCGCCATGTAGGCCATCACCCCGGCCGGCGCACGGTTGTGGCGCAGCTCCTCCGCCATGAAGTTCATGGCCTCGCTGATGTGGTGGAAGAATATCTTGTAGCCCGCGCACAGATAGTGCAGCCCCGGCTCGCCGTCCGCCGTCGTCAGGAAGCGATCCTTCGGGCAGCCGCCGTGACACGCGAACCGCACGTCGCAGGTCAGGCACTGCTTGGGCAGCGAGGTCAGCTTGTTCAGGCCGAACTGGCGCTGCTGGGGGGATGCGATGAGGTCGATCATCGGCGTCTCGAGGATGTTGCCCAGGCGGTAGTCCGGCTCGACGTAGTGATCGCACGCATACAGGTCGCCGTTGTGCTCCAGCGCAAGCGCGTTGCCGCACGTCGGCGTGTGGACGCACAGCGTGTACTGCCCCAGCCAGCAGCCCAGCGCGACATCGAACGCCTGCACGTACACGCGGCCCACGTCGCGGCGCACCCACTCGTCGAAGATCGCGGTCAGGAACCGGCCATACTGCTCCGGCCTGACCGAGCGCGTCGTCACCAGGTCGCCGTGCTGCGTGTACAGCGGGCGCTGCGCGCGGCCCACCGTCCAGCCCTGCTCGGCCAGCGGCAGGGTCTCCGGCGTCGTGCGCTCGATGATCGGGATGAACTGGATGAACTCGGCCCCCAGCTCATCGCGGAAGAAGCGGTAGAGCTCCAGCGGGCGGTCGGCGTTGGCCGCGTGGACGGTGCAGAGGATGTTGACGTCCACCGCGCGGCGGCGCAGCGCCTGCCAGCCCTGCATGACCCGCTCGAACGTGCCCTGGCCGCCCTTGTCCACGCGGTATGTGTCGTGGATCGGCTGCGGCCCGTCCACGCTCAGGCCCACGAGGAAGTTATGCTGGCGGAAGAAGGCGGCCCATTCGTCGTCGAGCCGGGTGCCGTTGGTCTGGATGGAGTGGAGGATGCTCTGGCCGGGCTGGCGATACTGCGCGGCCAGCTCGACGACGCGGCGGAAGAAGTCCAGCCCCATCAGCGTGGGCTCGCCGCCCTGCCATGCGATGTTGACCTCCGGCGCGGTCTTCTGCGTCTCCAACAACTGCCGGATGTAGGACGCCAGCAGCTCGTCGGCCATGCGGAAGCGGCTGCCGGGATAGAGCAGCTCCTTGGACAGGAAGAAACAGTATTTGCAGTCCAGGTTGCAGATCGCGCCGGTGGGCTTTGCCAGGACGTGATACCTGGGCGGTGCGTTGTCGGGTATGGTCATGCGGGGGATGATAACACGGGTTGCGGCCGTCGACGAATCCGCAGACGAGCGCGCGCGGCGGCGCTTCGTCGGCTCGTTGCCGGATTCATCGGCGGCCGCAGCAGGGCTCAGATGAAGATGATCTGCGCGCCCTCGGTCATGTCCATGAAGTCGCTGGCCGTGACGATGTCGATGACGCCCTCGACGAAATCCTCTTTCTTCAGGCCCATCATATCCACCGACATCTTGCACGCATACAGCTTGGCCCCGCCGTCCACGAGCATTTGCAGATACTCGCTCACGGGCGGCGCGCCGACCTCGGCGATCTTCTTGCGCATCAGGCTGGTCGCAAAGGCCGTCATGCCGGGGAGCACGCCCACCAGGTTCGGGATGCCCAGGTTGCCGGTGTCGACGCCCATCATGCTCATCTTCATGCTGGTGTTGGCGACCGGCGCGATCTCCAGGTGGTCGATGCGGGCCTTGTTGATGATGTCCATGCCCCAGAAGGTGAAGAAGATCGTGACATCGATGCCGTTGCCCAGCGCGGCCCAGCCCATGACCAGGGCCGGGTAGGCCATGTCGAGCGTGCCCTTGGAGCAGATGAAAGCAATCTTGCGAGTTTCGTCAGTCATCGGAATGCCTTTCTGGTAGGTGGTGAGACCCTGACCCGCCTGCCCTGCCGCGGCCAAAGACTGCGCCGCGGCAGGGCGGGCCGGGATCAGACGCAGCCCTCGGGCTTGCCGAGGCCGGAGATCTTGGCGACCTTCTTGGCCGGGCCTTTGGGGAAGAGGGCGAACAGCTCCTTGGTGGAGATGCCGGTACCGGTCGTGATCTGGCGCAGCGTCGGCGACTTGCCGTCGAGGTTGCTGGCGCTCTCCCGACAGAAGTCGATCACCTTCCAGTGCGCGGGCGTGAGCTCGGCGATGCCCTCGCCCTGCGCGAGCTCGGGGGCCATCTCGCGCGTCCATTCGGCCGCGTTCGTCATGAAGCCCTCATCGTTAACCTGAACCGTCTTGCCTGCGATTGTGCGGGTTGCCATTGTCGTTCTTCTCCTTGGTGTCTGTCCGAAGACCTGCTGGGGCCGGAGGCCGGCCAGAACAATTCCCGGACAGGTTTTTGTTTTGAGCGCCGTGCCTTCTGCCAGAAGACGCGGCTGCTAGGGTTTCTGGTTCGCCTGCGCGCCGACAAGCTTGAGCACGCGCATGGTCAGCGTGAGGCCGCGGCGCACGTCCGGGTCGCGCATCTGGCCGAGCAGCGCGGGCAGCGATGTATCGACCGGCTTCGCGACCTCGACCTCGGCCTGCGCCATCAGGCCGCGGATGAAGCCCAGGATCTCGGGCTGGGTCATGTCCTTGACGGTGTTGAGCATCAGGACCACGTTGTCGCCCAGGCGGTCGATGTCGTCCCCGGTGAACGAGGTCACGATGTTGTCCACGATGCGCGTGCCGCCCTGCGCGAGGCGGAAGTAGCCCCGCTGCTCGGCCTGTTGCAGCAGGGTCACGGCCTTGCCGAACATCTCGTCGGATAGCGGCCCGGCGGTCTGGAGCAGATCCATGACGCTTTCGAGCTGATCCAGCATCTTTTCGATGTTGTGGCCGTTGCGCAGCATCCGCTTTGCCAGGCGGAGCAGGTCGGCCAGATCCACGTACTCCTGCACCTCCTCGAGCTGCTCCACGGAGAGGCGAAACAGGTCGTTGGCGATGGGCGTGAGGTCGCGCATCAGCTCGGCGCGCTCCTGGCTGGCGCGCTCGGCGCGCCGCGCCTGCTCAGCGAGCAGCAGGGTCTGCTGCGATAGCTGTTGCATCTGGTCGGTCAGCAGGTCGAGCTTGCGATGAAGCTCGGCGGTCGGGTCCGTGACGGCAGCCCCGGTTGGCAGATCCATGCGCACCTCCTACTGCCGCCACTTGCCCGACATGCTCATGCGCGCCGGCAGGGGCAGCGGCTGGCCCTTGAGCAGAATGTTCCAGTACATCCACCGGAACATCATCTTGCCCCAGTGGTTCATCTCGGACTCTTGCAGCAGCGTGAAGGGGCCGACGCCGGGCAGGGGATAGCGGCCGGGCAGCGGCTCGACCTCGTAGTTGAAGTCGATCAGCAGGCCCTTGCCGAAGCCGGACTCGATGAAGCAGTTGGCGTGCCCGTCGAACGTGGGCAACATCTCCAGCCCGTCGATATAGCGCTCGAAGTTTTCGGCGAAGCAGTCCACGGCGAAGTGGGCGACGCTGCCGGCCTTGGAGGTCGGCACGCCCGCGGCGTCGCCGAGCGCAAAGATGTTCGCGTATTTGGGCGAGAGGAAGGTGTGCTTGTTCACCGGGACATAGTTGAGCTCGTCGCCCAGGCCCGACCGCGCGATGAGCTCGTCGCCCATGTTCAGCGGCACCGTCACCAGCAGGTCGTACCCCACCTCGCGCTCGTCGTAGGAGACGAGCTTCTTGGCGTCGGGATCGACCTCCATGACCAGGAACTCCGGCTCGACCTGGATCCCCTTCTGGACCAGGATATCGCCCAGGTGCTTGGAGGCGATGGGCTTGGTGAACGCGCCGGACAGCGGGGTCGCATAGATCAGCTCGACCCGGTCGCGGATGCCCTGTTCGTGGAAGAACCAGTCGGCCAGCATCAGGAACTCCAGCGGCGCGACGGGACACTTGATCGGGTTTTCCACGACGTTGACGACCAGGCGGCCGCCCTGCCACGTGCGCAGATGGCGGGCCAGCGCGAGCGCGCCCTCGATGGTGTAGAAGTCGTAGATGGACCGGTTCCACTCGTGCTCCTGGAGGCCGGGCGTCTGCTCAGGGTGCGTGCGCGCGCCGGTGGCGATGACCAGGAAGTCATAGTTGAGATAGCGGCCCTCCTTCACCAGCCGGACGCGGTTGTGCTCCGGCTCGATGACCTCGACCGGCGACATAATCAGCTCGACGCCGGGCGGGATGAAGTCGCGCTTGGGCTTGACCACGTCGTTCTTGCTGTACATGCCGAACGGGATGAACAGGAAGCCGGGCTGGTAATAGTGCGTCTCATGCTGGTCGACGATCGTGATCTTCCACTCGTCGGCGTCGAGCAGGGGGCGCAGCTTGTTGACGACCATCGTGCCGGCGGTGCCGGCGCCCAGGACCAGGAGTTGCTTCATATGCTTACCTCATACAGGCGGCTCGTCAGCACGCCGTCGTGGATAGTTATCAGGCGGTAATGGGGCGGCTGCAACAGCGTGGCGGGCTGATCCTGCCGCGCAAACTGGAACCCGGTCGAGCGCAGGGTGTAGACCGGGACGCCCGCCACGAGCTCTTCGGTGGACATGTGGACGTGGCCCGCGAGCACGCCGAGCACGTTCCTGCCGCGCACGATGTTCCAGAAGCGGTCGACATCGCGCGCCAAAAATTGATCCAGCCAGGCCGCGCCCACCGGCGCGACAGCGTGATGCGTCAGGATGACCGCGGGCCTGTCGTCGGCCAGGCTCTCCGCGAGGAACTCGAACAGCTCCGGCGTGGCCTGGGCGGAGGGGTCGCGGCCCCAGTCGAGGCAGACGAAGCGGACGCCCCGGTGCTCGAAGCGCACGTTCATGCGCTCCATGTCCGGGCTGCCCGGAAAGAGCACGCGCAGCATCGCGGACAGGTCATCGTGGTTGCCGGGCACGAAATACATCGGCATGTCCTCCAGCCCTTCCGCGGTCACGCGGAGCGGGCCGGGAGCGGTCGCGCCGGCGGGGTCCGCGTGCAGCGCGGCCAGCACGGCCCGGTACGCCGGGTCGGGCGCGGGGTCTACGAGGTCGCCCATCGAGACGATGAAGTCGATGTGGCCGGCGACATGCTGCGCGATGTGGCGCAGGACCGCCCGGTAGGATACCCAGGTGGCGAAGCCGCGCACTGTGGCGCTCTCCGACTCCTGGAGATGATGGTCGGTAATCTGGACAAAGCTGAAGGCCATGTTTTCCCTCGCTTCTACTCGGCCTTGCGACGGTCTTCGATTAGATGGGCCAACACATCGGCGATGCGCTGAACCGCGCGCAGGGCCCGCGCCATGCCGGCCTCGTCGAGCCGGTGCACGGCGTTCACCTGCGCCGCGACGACGGGCGGCTCCGCCGCAAACTGGCGGGCCAGCGCAGCGATCTGCTCCGCCGGCGGGGGCCAATCCTCGGGGGCCAGGCCGCCCAGCATGACCATGCCCTGCAGCTCGCTGCCCACGCGGATCAGCGCGCGCGTGCACAGCAGCCCCATCTCGTTGAGCGCCCAGCGCGGCTCCAGCGCCGGCCCGTTGGCGAGCTGCTGCCACGTGGCCACGCACTGGCCGACCGCGCCGGCGCTGCGCGCCGCCAGGGCGCGGAAGAAGGGCGATGGGTTGCTGATGCGCGTGACCGGCCGGCCGTCCATGTCGGTGATCACGATCATGACGCCGAGGGCGTCGGCGAACGCATCCTGGATGAGCTGGGTGCCGGACATCGCCAGCAGCTCGCGCAGGCCGCTGCTCGTCGGCAGGACCGGCGGCTCGATGGCCGGGCTGGCGGCCGGCAGATAGCGGCTGGTCGCCTGAACTGCGGCGGCATCCGGCGCTGGCGGGGCCGCCTGCGGGCCGGGGGCCTGGCGCGCCTGGAGCCACGCCTCGACCTGGCCGCGGGCGAACCGCCACTGCTTGCCCACGCGCAGCGCGGGCAGCTCGCCGCTCTCCACCATACGGTAGATCGTGGTCCGGTCGACGTGGAGCAGCGCCTGCACTTGCCGGGTGGTCAGCAGTTCGGTCATGTGACGGTGGCCTCGCGGAAGAGGATCGAAATCTGTTCCATATTTCACGAGCATGATGCATCAAATGCAACTCGTTGTAACTGATATAGATCATATTTCCCGTATCAGATGCATCATATGCGACCGATGAGGCCGGGGGAGATCCGAACTGTCGGGGCTTGCCTCACCCCCCATCCCCCTCTCCTGAAGGCTCGCCTTCAGGAGAGGGGGAGTCGAGGGGGTGAGGCCGGCTTGCACGCCTGTCTTATCAGGCTACCAGGCCCCTATCTTTCGCCCTCCATCGACATATGCTATACTGGAACGAACGCGCCGCCTGTGCCGTCGTTCAGGCATCCACCCGAGGATGATCCTGGCCGGCCTTCGGTCGCGCCGGCGATGCAGGGCAGACGCCGGCGCGCGGCGGCGCGAGTCGAACGAGAGGAATCGAAGCAATGCGCCAGCGCACCTTCGCGGTGCTCTTGGGGGCCCTATTTCTAATGGCGCTGGGCTCGTTAGCCTGTTCCGCCTCGCAGTTTGTTGTCCGCCGCACGTCCTCCGCGGCCACGCCGACGCGCACGCCGCGGCCGACCTGGACGCGGCAGGGCGGCCTGCAGGTGGCAACGCCGACGTTGGATCTGACGCGCTTTCCGGGCGTCGTGCTGCCGACCGAAGAACTGCCCACGCCGCAGGTCGTCGTATCCGGCGAGCAAGGCCCGATCTTCGTCCCTGTGCCGCCGGAGGGCGCCTCCGGCGTGCAGACCGTGGTCGTGGTCATCGTGACGGCGACGCCGCCGCCGCCGCCCACGGACACGCCCGGCCCGCCCACCGCGCCGCCGCCGCCGACCGAGACGCCCGGCCCGCCGACGGCCACGCCCACCATCACCGGCACGCCGCCGCCGCCGGTCATGG
>MWBF01000140.1 GCA_002068935.1 Chloroflexi bacterium ADurb.Bin325 | reverse complement strand
GCTTCGGTGCGCCCAAACAGGGGCGCAAATTCCTGATGGAAGGCGGCAAAGCTGGCCGCCACGCGCTCAAACTCTTCCAGATTCACGGCTTGCCCTCCACGACGACGATGATGTTGCCATGGAGGCTATTCTACCTCAATAATCCGTCGTTGTAGTATTAGTGTCTATCCGAAAACCCGCTGAGCGCCCGGCCTCACCCCCTCGGCTCCCCCTCTCCTGAGGTGCGAGCCGAAGGCTCGCACCTCAGGAGAGGGGGATGGGGGGTGAGGTAAGCCGGAGCGAGTTTTCGGATAGGTTCTTATTCGAAGGCTTGACCGAAATGGACACACACACCGAACTGACCGACTTGCTCGCTGACCTGGTGCGCATCGACTCGGTCAACCCCGACCTGATCGCGGGCGCGCGGGGCGAGGCCGAGATCACAGTCTTTATCGCGGCCTGGGCGACGCGCGCGGGGCTGGAGGCGACGATCCAGGAGGTTGCGCCGGGCCGGCCCAACGTCATCGTGACGGCCCGCGGGTCGGGCGGGGGCCGCAACCTGCTGCTCAACGGCCACATGGACACCGTGGGGCTGGCGGGGATGGCCGCGCCGCTCGACCCGCGCATCGCGGACGGGCGGATGTACGGCCGCGGCGCGTACGACATGAAGGCCGGGCTGGCCGCCAGCCTGATCGCGGCCCGCCGCGCCCGCGGCGCCGGCCTGCGCGGGGACGTGATCGTCGCCTGCGTGGTCGATGAGGAGGTCGCCAGCCTCGGAACGCAGGCGCTCGTGCGCGAGCTGGCCCGCTGGCAGCCCGCGGCCGCGATCGTGGCCGAGCCGACCGAGATGGCGCTGGCGGTGGCGCACAAGGGCTTCGCCTGGTTCGACATCGAGACGTTCGGCGTCGCCGCGCACGGCTCGCGGCCGCACCTAGGCGTGGATGCGATCATGAAGATGGGCCGCGTGCTGGCCGCGCTGGATGCGCACGACCGCGCGCTGCAAGCCCGGCCCACGCACCGACATCTCGGCGGCGGCTCGCTGCACGCCGGCGTCATCCAGGGCGGCCAGGAGCTGTCGTCCTACCCCGCCTACTGCAAGCTGCAAGTCGAGCGCCGGACGGTCCCCGGCGAGTCCATCGACCTGGCCGAGGCGCAGTTGCAGGCCATCCTGGACGAATGTGCGCGCGGGGACAGCGCGTTCAGCGCGCGGCTGACGCGCGGCCTGGCGCGCGACCCCTTCGAGGTGGCCGAGGATGCGTCCATCGTGCAGATGTGCCGGGAGCATCTGGGCCGCGCGACGGGCCGGCCGACCGAGGTCGGTGGGGTGTCCTACTGGGCCGACTCGGCGCTCCTGGCGGCCGCGGGCGTCCCCACGGTGCTGCTCGGCCCGACGGGCGCGGGCGCGCACGCGGCCGAGGAGTGGGTCGACCTGGCCAGCGCGGAGCAGTGCGCGGATATCTACGCCGCGGTCGCGCGGGAGCTGTGCGGCTGAGGGGCTGAAGGGGCCCAATTGACGCCTGCCCCTACCTGTGTTAGAAGTAGGCGGCAATCTACACCGGTCGAGGCGCAACTCCCGGTCGCTGAGGTCATGCTATGGCAGAGGGACAGGTCATCTATTCGATGGTGCGCGTCGGGCGCGTCTTCCCGCCCGGCAAGCAGGGGATCCGCGATATCTCGCTCGGCTTTTTCTACGGCGCAAAGATCGGCGTGCTGGGGCTGAACGGCTCGGGCAAGAGCACGCTGCTGCGCATCATGGCCGGCGTGGACGAGGACTACACCGGCGAGACGATGCTCTCGAAGGGCTACAGCCGCGGCCTGCTGGAGCAGGAGCCGCAGCTCGACGACGCCAAGACCGTGCGCCAGGTGGTCGAGGAGGCCGTCCAGCCGATCGTGGATTTGCTCGCGCAGTATGACGCGGTCAACGAGAAGTTTGCGACCGCGGACGGCGACGAGTTCGACGCGCTGCTGGCGGAGCAGGGCCGCCTGCAAGAGGAGATCGACAAGCACGACGCCTGGAACCTCGACAGCCGGCTCGAACAGGCGATGGAGGCGCTGCGCTGTCCGCCCGGCGACACGCCGATCGCGATCCTCTCCGGCGGCGAGCGGCGCCGCGTCGCGCTCTGCCGCCTGTTGCTGACCGAGCCGGACATCCTCCTGCTGGACGAGCCGACGAACCACCTCGACGCGGAGTCGGTCGCCTGGCTGGAGCGCCATCTGCACGCATACAAGGGCACCGTCATCGCGGTCACGCACGACCGCTATTTTCTCGACAACGTGGCCGAATGGATCCTCGAGCTGGATCGCGGCTACGGCATCCCGTGGCGCGGCAACTACTCCTCCTGGCTGGAGCAGAAGCAGGAGCGTCTGCGCCGCGAGGAGAAGGCCGACGCCCGGCGCATCAACACCCTCCAGCGCGAGCTGGAGTGGATCCGCATGTCCCCGCGCGCGCGGCAGGCCAAGGGCCAGGCCCGCGTCACGGCCTACGAGCGGCTGCTGAGCCAGGAGACGGAGCGCCGTCGCGAGGAGATGCAGATCTACATCCCGCCCGGCCCGCGGCTGGGCGATGTCGTCGTGCAGTTCGACGGCATCTCGAAGGCCTACGGCGACCGGCTGCTGTTCGAGGAGCTGAGCTTTGTCGTGCCGCCGGGCGCGATCGTCGGCGTGATCGGGCCGAACGGCGCGGGCAAGACGACGCTGCTGCGGCTGATCGCCGGCCAGGAGCAGCCCGACGCCGGCCAGATCACCGTCGGCCAGACGGTCGAGCTGGGCTACGTGGATCAGAGCCGGGCCGCGCTGGTCGCGGACCGGAGCGTGTGGGAGGAGATCTCCGGCGGCCAGGACACGCTGACGCTCGGCCAGCGCAAGATGAACTCGCGCGCCTATGTCGCGGGGTTCAACTTCCTCGGCACGGATCAGCAGAAGAAGGTGGGCGACCTGTCCGGCGGCGAGCGCAACCGGGTGCATCTGGCGAAGGTGTTGAAGGAGGGCGCGAACGTGCTGCTGCTCGACGAGCCGACCAACGATCTGGACGTCAACACGCTGCGCGCGCTGGAGGAGGCGATCGACGATTTCGGCGGCAGCGCGCTCGTCGTCAGCCACGACCGCTGGTTCCTCGACCGCATCTGCACCCATATTCTGGCGTTCGAGGAGGACGGCAGCGTGCACTGGTTCGTGGGCAACTGCGCGGACTACGAGGCGGACCGTCGGCGTCGGCTCGGCGTCGCCGCGGAGACCCCGCACCGCCTGGTGCACCGGAGGCTGACGCGGTAGAACACTGGCAGGGGCGGTTTACGAGCAATCTGACTAGACGTGGATAATGCCTTAGGTTAGAATACCCAAACTTGTCATGCAGCAAGTGGAGCGTGTGAGATGATAACGCGCATCGAGCTAAATGGCTTCAAGACGTTTGAGGATTTCAAGCTAGAACTCGCACCGTTTCAAGTTATCGTAGGTCCAAACGGGGCGGGCAAAAGTAACCTCTTTGACGCGTTGCGTCTGTTGTCGCGCCTGGCAGATGCAGATCTTCGATCAGCATTTCAAGCATTGCGGGGCGAAGCTGGCGAACTCTTCATGACGCTACCTGACGGTCGATCTGTTGAACACATGTCGCTAGCCGTAGAGTTGCTTGTTGAACGACAGGTCAGCGATAGCTGGGGTGCCCAAGCAGAGCTAAAACATCCACGGCTACGTTATGAGGTACATATTGCACGGCGCGCCGATGAGCAGGGCTTGGAACGGCTTTACGTGACATACGAATCGTTAGCGCCTATTCGCCGAGAAGACGACTTCTGGATTAGGCGGTATGCCGGCAATACCAGGAAAACGTGGTTACCACCACTCAAGCGAGGTCGAGCGCAATCCTTTATTTCTACGCAAACTGAATCTGGAACAGCGACGATCCATCTTCACCAGGACGGTCACGGTGGAAGAAAGGCAAGCGTTGCCGAAAAAGTTGAACGCACCGTTTTGAGCGGTGTGACCAACACAGAATTCCCACACGCGTTTGCTGCCCGTGAAGAGATGCGTAATTGGGGATTTTTGCAGCTAAATCCAGAAGTTCTACGGCAGCCAAGTTCCCTTCTAGCTCCACCAATAATTTCACCTGACGGCAGCAATTTACCGAGCGCTCTAGCTAGAATGCAAGCTGAGGATCCTTTCATTATCAACGATGTGTCCCGAGATCTCGCCAATCTAGTGCCTGGCATTTTGCAGATTGAGATCGAGAAAGATCAGCCTCGCAACCGCTATGTGTTGTGGGCAAAAACCCAAGATGGTCGTTCATTTTCATCTAGAGTGCTCTCCGATGGCACACTACGTTTACTCACTTTGGTCACCCTTAGAAATGATCCTGAACATCGCGGCGTTCTGTGTTTCGAGGAGCCTGAAAACGGTGTCCATCCTTTCCGTCTTAAGAATATGGTGGAGCTTCTACGCGGTCTTGCCACTGATTTCTCTAACCCAGAGCAAGCGGATGCACCATTGCGTCAGCTTCTTATAAACACCCATTCTCCTGTGCTCGTGAGCCAAGCTGGGGTCCTGCCTAGCTTGCTCTTTGCATACATGACCACTCGTGTCCATCCCGGGGATCCTGCACAAACTATTAGGGTGACTAGGGTTGTGCCCATCCAACCGTCCCCGCAACTCAAGCTGGAGCTGGACATTGGCGATCAAGAGGAGACTTATACTCTTGGAGAAGTCCTCGAGTATCTGGATAGCTCCGACATGGGTGAGGCACGTGCAAGTCTTGAGGGGAGCACTCGATGACTGTATTGGTGTTGGCGCTGTACGCAGAGGGTCATACAGATGAGAGTTTTCTACCAGTTGTCATACAAAGGACAGCAGAAGAAATATTGGCTCGACATGGAAGAACTGTTGTAGATGTGTTGGAGCCGATCAACTTGAATCACGGAATAGACAGGCAATTCGAGACTCGCGAAGAACGTATGATAGAAGCAGCACGCCGTGCCAGCGGCTATCATGCGCTCATCGTCCATGCTGATGCGGATTATCCTACGCAAGTGCGGGCTTTGAACGAACGGTATCTTCCCGGAGAAGAAAGAGTCCGAGAGCTTCGGGAGATAGGGGAATCCTTATGCGGGAATCTCATTCCAATAATTCCAATTCAGATGACCGAGGCTTGGATGTTGGCCGATCCAATTGCTCTATGTAACGTGATTGGTGTTCAGGCATTACCACAGGCTCTTGGAATCCCTGTACATCCTCATCAAGTGGAATCAGATACTAACCCCAAACGGACTCTTCATGAAGTGCTGGAACGAGCACTCACACAACGACCGCGTCGTCGTCGACGTGTCAATCTGAGTTCCATATATGAGCCTCTTGCCAGACAAATCGATTTGGCGCGACTGGCGGGTGTGCCCGCTTATGCACGGTTCCTTTCGGACTTAACCACAACCTTCAGAGTCCTTGGGTTGGCGAGCTAGTCCACCCAGCTCAGGCACCTATGTCCGACCGCTACATCCTCACCATCGACATCGGCACGTCGAGCACGAAGACCGCGCTGTGGACGGCCGCGGGCGCGCGCGTGGCGAGCGCGGCGTGCGACTATGCGCTGACTCGCAGCCGGCCGGCGTGGGCGGAGATCGATGCGCGCGAGTGGTGGCGGGCCGCATGCCGGACGACGCGACAGGTGCTGGCGGAGGCGCACGTCCCCGCGCAGCAGGTGGCGGGGGTCGGCGTCGACGGGCTGAGCTGGACGCTGCTGCCGGTCGATGCCGGGGCGGAGCCGTTGGCCCCCGCGCTCATCTGGCTCGACCGCCGCGCGGACGAGGCCGCGGCGCTGCGCCGCGGGCCGCATACGGAGCGGCTGGTCGAGCTGAGCGCCAACCCGCTCGACCCGGCCTATATCACGCCCAAGCTGCTGTGGCTCAAGGCGCAGCGCCCGGACATCTTCGAGGCAACGCACGCCTTTTTGACCTCGTCCGGCTATCTCACCGCGCGGCTGACCGGCGAGCTGACCTGCGATTTCACCCAGGCCTACGGCTATCACTTCTTCGATATGGCCGCCGCGCGCTGGGACGCCGCGGCGCTGGCGCTGCTCGGCGTCCCGGCGGGGAAGCTGCCGCGGCTCTGTCCGCCGGGCGAGGTCGTCGGCCATGTGACGCGGGCGGCCGCCGAGGCGTCGTGCGCCCCGGCCAGACGATGGATCAGGGCGGCCAGGCCGGCGGCATGGGCCTGAGCGTGGATCGGGTGATCGTCGAGCCGCGGCTGATCTTCTCGCACCATGTCCTGCCCGGCCAGTATCTCTTGCAGAGCGGGACGGTCGGCGGCGGGTCGCTGGCATGGTTTCGCGATACGCTCGGCCAGGCGGAGGTCGCGACCGCGGAGCGGCTCGGCGTCAGCGCGTTCGAGCTGCTCAGCGACCAGGCCGGCCGCGCGCAGCCGGGCAGCGGCGGGCTGCTCTTCCTGCCCTACATGGCCGGCGAGCGCACGCCCATCTGGAGCACGACGGCCCGCGGGGTGTTCTTCGGCCTGTCGTATAATACGACGCGGGCCGAGATCCTGCGCGCCATCATGGAAGGGTGCGCCTATGCGGTGTACCATAACCTCGTCATCGCGGAGGCGCGCGGCGCGCACGTCCGGGAGTGGCTGGGCGAGGGCGGCGCGACCCGCAGCCCGGTCTGGTGCCAGATCAAGGCGGACGTGACGGGCCGGCCGTTCGTCGTGGCGCGCTGCGCGGACGGCGTCGAGGGCGGGCACGGGCTGGGCCTGTTTGCGCTGACCGCGCACGCGGCCGGGCTGTGCGACGATGTCGCCGCGTGCGTCGAGCGCCTGCTGTCGCAGCGCACCGTCTACGAGCCGTCGCCCGAACGCCATGCGCGCTATCAGGCGCTGTTCGGCGTGTATATGGATCTGGTCGAACGCTTGCTGCCCGTGTTCGATTGTCATGCAGAACGAGTAACAGGTAATGAGTAACGAGTAACAAGTAAAAAGTAATTACTCATTACTCATTACTCATTACTCATCACCCATTCTCGAACGGAGCGCCGTCATGCTCGTCAACCCCCTGCCCTGGCTCCGCGCGGCGCAGCGCGGCGGATACGCCGTCGGCGCGTTCAACGCCAACACCCTGGAGCAGATACAGGCCATCGTCTCCGCCGCGGACGCGGAGCGCGCGCCCGTCATCATCCAGATCAGCCGCCGCGCGCTGCAATATGCCGGGCTGGGCGATGCGCGGCTGGGGCTGCGCTATATCGTCGCCATCGCGCAGGTCGCGGCGAACAGCGTCGCCGTGCCCGTCGCCCTGCACCTGGATCACGGCGACGAGGCGGATGTCCTGCTCGCGCTCGAGCTCGGTTTCACGTCGGTCATGTTCGACGGCGGGGAGCTGCCGCTGGCGGAGAACATCGCGGCCACCGCGCGGCTCTGCCGCGCCGCGCACGCGGCCGGCGCGGCCATCGAGGCGGAGCTGGGCGAGGTGCCGCGCCTCAACGCGGCGGGGGAGGCCGACGCGGGCGCGCTGACCCGGCCCGAGGAGGTCGCGGCGTTCGTCGCGGCCACCGACATCGACACGCTGGCGGTCGCCATCGGCTCGGTGCACGCCGCGCGGCAGAAGGAAATGCAGCTCGACCTGCCCCGGCTGGCCGCGATCCGCGCCGCGGTGGATGCGCCGCTGGTGCTCCACGGCTCGTCCGGCGTGACCGACGCCTCCCTGGCCGAGGGTATCCGGCTGGGGCTGTGCAAGGTGAACATCGCCACGCAGCTCAACCAGGCGTTCTCCGCGGCCGTGCGCGCGGCGCTGGCCGCCGACGAGCGCGAGATCGACCCGCGGCGCTATCTGGGGCTGGGCCGCGCTGCGATGGCCGGGCAGGTCGCGGAGCGCATCCGGGTGCTCGGCTCCGCGGGCAAGGCCGCGGCCGGGCCGGGATGATCCTCTGCGTCAACCCCAACCCGGCCATCGACAAGACCGTCGTCGTGCCCGGCTTCCGGCTCGGCGCGATCCACCGGCCCGCGCACGTCCTGGCGCTGCCCGGCGGGAAGGGGTGTAACGTCGCCCGCGCGCTCGTGGCCCTGGGCGAGCCCGCGGTCGTGACGGGCTGGGTGGGCGGCCATGCGGGCCGATTTATCGAGGAAGGGCTGGCCGCGGAGGGGATCGCCGCGGCGTTCGTGCACACCGGGGTCGAGGCGCGCACCTGTCTGTCGATCGTGGACAGCGAGAGCGGCCGCGTCACCGAGATCTACGAGCGCGGCGAGCCGGTCACCGCGGCGCAGACGGCGGAGCTGCTCGCGCAGTATCGCGGCCTGCTCGGACGGGTCGCGGGCGTGACGCTTTCCGGCACGCTGCCGCCCGGCTGCCCGCCCGACCTGTATCGTGCGTTGATCGAGCTGGCCCGCGACCGCGGCCTGCCCGCGTATCTTGACTCCTCCGGCGAGGCGCTGCGCCAGGGCCTTCTGGGCCGGCCCGCGCTGGTGAAGCCGAACGCGGCCGAGTTTGCGGAGCTGGCCGGCGCGCGGCTGGACGACCCCGCGGAGATCGTCGGCGCGGCGCGCGCGATCGCGGCGCGCTACGAGACGACTGTCGTGGTGTCGCGCGGCGCGGCGGGCGTGCTGGCGACCGACGGGTGCGCGGCCTGGGAAGTGCGCGCGCCGCGCGTCGAGGCCGGGAGCGCGGTCGGCTCCGGCGACTGTCTGCTGGCCGGCCTGGTCTACGGGCTGGGCCGGGGGCTGCCGCTGGCGGAGGCGCTGCGCTACGGCGTGGCGGCCGGCAGCGCCAACACCCTGCAGGCCGGCGCAGGCCGTTTCGCCCGCGCCGACTTCGAGCGTCTGCTCGGCGAGACGACGGCGACGGCCCTCGGCGATTAGCCGCGGCCGGAGAAAATATTCTCGCATTTTCCCCCCTATATCGTTATAATAACCGCCATGTCGTTGCTGTCCAGGGTCTGGTCCATCTGCATTGTCGCCTTCAAACGCCTGATCACGCACTTGGGGTTGACGCTTGCCGCGTCTCTCGGCCTGGTCGCGGCGATCGCGCTCATCATGAGCATCCCTCTCTATGCGGATGCGGTGTACTATCGGCTGCTGTACGAGGGCGCGCTGGGCGACGAGGCCGCGGTCACGGGCGGCGAACACCGGCCTTTTGCGCTGCTCTTCCGCTATGTTGGGAAGAGCAGCGACCCGCGACAATGGGAAGACGTATTGCCGGTGGATCAGTATCTGTTCACGCGCGCGCCCGGCGAGCTCGGCCTGCCCGTCAGGCTGGCGGTGCGCTCGTTCAACACCGACAACGT
>MWBF01000139.1 GCA_002068935.1 Chloroflexi bacterium ADurb.Bin325 | reverse complement strand
TGGCGTGGGCGCTGGATGCGGTGGGACTGGGGGAACACCGCGACCGGTCGCCGCACCGGCTGTCCGGCGGCGAGAAGCAGCGGGTGGCGATCGCCGCGATGCTGGCGATGCGGCCCCAGGTGCTCGTGCTCGACGAGCCGACGGCCAACCTGGACCCCGCGGGCAAGTCGAGCGTGTTCAACGTGCTGCTGCGGCTGGCGCGCGAGCGCCAGGTCGCCATCGTGATCGCCACGCAGGAGATCGAGCGGGCCGCGCGCTACGCCGACCGCATCGTCGTGCTGCACGAGGGCCGCGTCGCGCGCGATGGGCCGCCGGCCGCGGTCTTCGCCGCGGCCGCGCAACTGATGGAGTGGGGCCTCAGCGTGCCGGAGATGGTCGAGCTGGCCGCGCGGCTGGCCGGGCCGATCCCGGCCTTCGCCGGCATGGGCCGGGCCTACAGCACCCTGCGCCGCGCGCTGCGCGGCCGCCGCGATATAGCAAGGCCCCCCGCGCCGCGAGCCGCGGCGCCGGAACCTGCGCCGTCCGCCGATAAGCCCCAGATCGTCATCGAGAACCTCGCCTTCGCCTACCCGGACGGCGCGGCCGCGCTGCGCGGGGTCGATCTGGCGGTGTCGCGCGGGGAGTTCCTGGCGCTCGTCGGGCCCAACGGCTCCGGCAAGACTACGCTCGCCAAGCATCTCAACGGCCTGCTCAAGCCGACGGACGGCCGCGTGCTGGTCGACGGCCGCGATACGCGACGCCTGCGCGTCGCGGAGCTGGCGCAGACGGTCGGCTACGTCTTCCAGAACCCCGATCATCAGATCTTTGCCAGCACGGTCGAGGAGGAGATTGCCTTCGGGCTGCGGCTGCAGGGTCTGGCCGCGGAACAGACCGCGGAGCGCGTGGCCGCGGCCGTGGCGCAGTTCCGGCTGGCCGATCAGCGCGACCTGCCGCCCGCGGTCCTGGGCGGCGGCGAGCGTCGCCTGGTGGCGCTCGCCGCGGTGATGGCGACGCAGCCGCAGATCCTGATCCTCGACGAGCCGACCGGCGGGCTGGATCGCCGCGGCCACCAGGAGCTGATGGACGCGGTGGGCGCATATCACCGCGCCGGCCACACGGTTATCCTGATCGCCCACGACATGCGCCTCGTGGCGGAGCACGCGACCCGCGCGGTCGTCATGCTGGACGGCCGGGTGCTGTTCGACGGCGCGCCGGTGGAGCTGTTTGCCCGCCGCGATGTGCTGCGCCGGGCGCGGCTGGCCGCGCCGCCGGTCGTGCGCCTGGCGCAGCGGCTCGAACGTGCCGGCCTGCCGCGCGGCATCGTCAGCATCGACCAGTTTGCGGCGGCCTGGGCCTCCGGCGCGGGGGCGGCCCCATGACCGGCTTCGACCTGTTCGTCCGGCGCAACAACTGGCTGTACGGGCTGGACCCGCGCGTCAAGCTGGCATTCGTCGTCACGGCCGCGCTGCTCACGTTCCTCTGGTCCGCGCCGCGGGCCGCGATCGGCGTCGCGCTGGCGGTCGCGCTGCTCTGTCTGCTGCTGTTGCGCCTGGCGCGCATCCCCTGGCCGCGCATCGGCGGCTTCCTGCGCGGGCTGCTGCCGCTGCTGCTCGTCGTCGTTACGCTGACCACGCTGTTCGCCGGCGGGCCGGGCCCGGTCTGGCTGCGGCTGGGGCCGGTGCGCGTGACCGCGAGCGCGGCCGTCCAGGGGCTGCTGCTGGCCAGCCGGCTGCTGGCGCTCAGCCTGGCGTTCTACTTCTGGATCAGCACGACCGACCAGGGCGCGATGGTGCGCGGGTTCGTCGCGCTGCGCATGCCCCATACGTGGGGGCTGACGCTGGCGCTGGCGCTGCGCTATCTGCCCATCCTCGGCGGGCTGTTCGAGCAGGTGAGCGAGGCGCAGCAGGCGCGCGGGCTGGATCTGGCGAAGCGCAGCCTCTCGGAGCGGCTGGCCGCCTATCGGCCCATCCTGGTGGCCGTCGTCATCGGCGCGCTGCGCCACGGCGAGCGGCTGGGGTGGGCGCTGGAGGCGCGCTCGCTCGGCGCGGCCGGCGTCCGCCGGACGACATACCGGCCCCTGCGCCTGCGGCCGGCGGACATCTGCGCGCTGGGCCTGCTGCTGGCGGTAATTTTAGTTGCGGTCTTCTTGCGCATGTCGTAACAACGTATGGAGCATCACTTTCGCTGCTGCGCCCGCGGGGGTAGACTATGGACACTTCGGGTCGGGGTTAGGCAGGGCTGGCAGTGCCTAACTTCGGCCCTGTTTTATGCCTCGTTTCTCCGGCCCGCCCATTTTTGCGCACGCACGGACTCGGTGCTATACTCAATGTGTTCCGCCCCCATAGCTCAGTGGATAGAGCGCTAGCCTCCGGAGCTAGAAGCGCAGGTTCGAGTCCTGCTGGGGGTATCAGCAGAGGCGGCCCGCCGATCGGCGAGCCGCCTCTATCGTTGTCCGAGACTGACCCCAAATGCACGACGCCTGGGATGTGCGCGGCTATTCCATCGGATAGCGCAGGCCCCACTGCTCGCGCAGCGTGTCGAGCGTCTCCATGATGGCAAGCGTCTCGTCCAGCGGCATGACGGCGCTCTCCAGCTTGCCCGCGCGCAGACAGGCCATCGCCTCCGCGGCCTCGTAGTTGTAGCCGTTGCCCTGCATGGGCAGCGCCAGCGTCTCCGGCTCGTGGCCGGCGCGCTGGAGCGTCAGCCCCTCGCTGCGCCACCAGGGGCTATGGATGCGGATGCTGCCGTGCGCGCCGTAGATGGTCGCCTCCTGGAGGGTGTTCGTGCGCACCGCGCAGGAGAGCAGCGCCAGCGCGCCGCCTGCATAGCCGTAGACCATCGCGGCCTGCTCGTCCACGCCGGTCTCGCCCAGGTGGGCCGCGGACACGATGCGCTCCGGCTTGCCGAGGATCATCGAGGCCAGGCTGTTGACGTAGATGCCGACGTCGAGCAGCCCGCCGCCGCCCAGCTCCGGGTTGAACAGGCGGCCGGCCGGGTTGATCTCGGCGCGGAAGCCGAAGTCGGCCTCCACCATGCGCACCTCGCCGATGGCGCCCTCGGCGATCAGCTCGCGCACCCTGACGATGCTCGGCAGGAAGCGCGACCACATCGCCTCCATCAGGAACAGCCGCTTTGCGCGGGCGGTCGCGATCATCTCGCGCGTCTCCGCCGCGTTGATGGCGAACGGCTTCTCGCAGATGACCGCCTTGCCGGCGTTGAGGCAGAGCAGCGTGCCCGCGCAGTGCAGGCTGTGGGGCGTGGCGACGTAGATGATATCCACGTCCGGGTCGTTGGCCAGCGCCTCGTAGCTGGCGTGGCGGTGGGGGATGTTGTACTTGTCGGCGAACTCGTCGGCCGCGGCCTGCGTGCGCGAGCCGACCGCGACGAGCTGTGCGTCGGGCAGCTCGGCCAGCCCCCTGGCAAACAGGTTGGCGATGCGGCCGGTCGATAGGATGCCCCAGCGAATCGGTGTGCTCATGCGTCCACCCTCTCTCCGTCCTCCAACCAGCGAATCTCCGCCGCGGTCAGCATGATCTCCAGCGCCTTGATGTTGTCGGCAAACTCCGCGGGCGTCTGGCAGCCGACCAGCGAGAAGAGGTTGAGCGGCTGGTTGCGGCTGTAGGCCAGCGCGATCTCCGGCAGGGTCAGCCCCTTCTCCCGCGCCAGTTGCGCGGCGCGATCCAGCCGCGCAAAGTTGTCCTCGTAGCAGTAGCTCGTGACGCACAGCGCCTCGAGCCCGGTCGTGAACTGATCCAGGTTATCGCGGCGGAAGCGGCCCGAGAAGAAGCCGCCGGCCAGGCTGGACCAGGTGAAGAGCGCGATCTGCGTGGCCGCGTAATAGGCGCGCGCGGCCGCGCCGCTCGGCCCGCCGATGCTCACGCAGCCGTCCCACGGCGGCTGCACCATCTCGGCCAGGCTGAACTGCGGGCTGCTGACCGCAAACGGGACCAGGCCGTGCGCCTCGGCGTAGGCGTTGGCCTCGCGGATGCGCTCGTATGACCAGTTCGAGCCGCCGAACGCGTGAATCTTGCCGGCCCGGTGATGCTCGTTCAGGATCTCCACGATGGGGCCGACCGGCACGTCCGGGTCGTCGCGGTGGAGGATGTACAGGTCGATGTAGTCCATCTTGAGCCGCGCCAGCGAGTCGTGCAGGTCCGCGGTGATGTCGAACGGCGTCACGCGCTTGCGATCCACGTTGTGATGCGCGCCCTTGGTGATGACGACGACCTTGTCGCGCAGGCCGCGCTCGCGCACCCAGCGGCCCAGCGTGCGCTCGCCGTCGCCGCCGCCGTAGACGTGCGCGGTGTCGAACGCGTTGCAGCCCAGCGCATAGATGCCGTCCAGCAGCGCAAAGCCGGCGTCGAGATCGCGCGAGCCGACCATCACGGTCCCCTGGACCAGCCGCGAGACCGGCTTGTCGATGCCGGGCACAGAACCATATTGCATAAGCCCCTCCTCCGGTAGCAGTTCGGTTGACTATAGCATCTCTCCGCCCCCGCTGCAAGATGCGCCTGCTGCTGGGGTGCGGCCGATAGGGCGCTGAAAGCGCCCACTACGAACCTGGGGGTTTGTAGTAGGCGCTTCAGCGCCCGCGCCCACCGGGAGCGTCCTTCGACTGGCCTTGCGCCGTCGGCAGCGTTGAGCCGTCCACCCGCTCAGGATGCTCGGACAAGGGGCACGGTCGGAGACCGGCCCCAGCATTTTCTACCCGCTCTGGCCGGTCTCCGACCGTGCCAGAGGGCAAGAATACCGGGAGCGTCCTTCGACTGGCCGTGCGCCGTCGGCTGCGCTGAGCCGCCCACCCGCTCAGGATGCCTCCGCGCGCACTGTGACGCGGCGCGCTAACCGCGGAGGAAGCAGGATTCCAGAAGTGCGGGCCGCGCGCGGGGTATACTGCCGCGTACGCGCAAGGCAAGGGCGCTCCGACGACGGCGCGGCGGATTGCCGGATTAGGGCTGGAATGGGGGAGTTCCGCATGACTAAACATAAGTTCGTTTCGCCGGATGAGCTGAAGGCCGCGCTCGGCACGCAGCAGTATATCGCGAGCAACGAGATCGCGACCATCATGTATCTGAGCCAGCAGCTCGGCAAGCCGCTGCTGACCGAAGGCCCGGCCGGCGTCGGCAAGACGGAGCTGGCGAAGGCCGTCGCCGGCGCGACCGGCCGCGAGCTCATCCGCTTGCAGTGCTACGAGGGGCTGGATGAGACCAAGGCGCTGTACGAATGGGAATACGCCAAGCAGTTGCTCTACACCCAACTGCTGCGCGACAAGCTCCAGGAGACGCTTGCCGGCGCGGACAGCCTGACCGCGGCGGCCGACCGGCTCGCCTCCGAGGAGGATGTCTTCTTCTCCATGCGCTTCCTGTTGCAGCGCCCGCTGCTCAAGGCGATCCTCAGCGAGAAGCCGACGGTGCTGTTGATCGACGAGATCGACCGGGCCGATGCGGAGTTCGAGGCGTTCCTGCTGGAGGTGCTGAGCGACTTCCAGGTCAGCGTGCCGGAGCTGGGCACGTTGACCGCGGTCCACCGGCCCCTTGTGCTGCTGACGAGCAACAACACGCGCGAGCTCAGCGAGGCGCTGAAGCGGCGCTGTCTCTATCTGTTCATCGATTACCCGGACGTGGATCAAGAGCTGGCCGTCGTGCGACTGAAGGTGCCGGAGCTCGCGCCCAAGCTGGCGCGCCAGGCGGTCGAGCTGGTCCAGCGGCTGCGCAACATGGATCTGCGCAAGTCGCCCAGCATCAGCGAGACGCTGGACTGGGCGAAGGCGCTCGTGGCGCTCAATGCGCGCAACCTGGATCAGCAGACGCTGGACAACACCCTGAGCGTGCTGCTCAAGCACGAGACCGACTTGCAGCGCGTCAAGAACGAGATCAACCGCGCGGCGGAGCGTTCGCGGCGCGACGACGACGCAAGCCGCTATCGACGGTTGAATTGATACTGATGAGTAAGGAGTAACGAGTAATGAGTAACGAGTAATCCGTTGACTTACTTCTTACTTTTTACTCCTTACTCGTTACTCCTTACTCCTTACTCCTTACTCCTTACGCTTCGGGAGCCATCAATGGACGATCGCATCGTCAAGTTCATCTCCGCGCTGCGCGGGGGCGGGGTGCGCGTCAGCCTGGCCGAGAGCGCGGATGCGTTCCGCGCGGTCGAGGAACTGGGCATCGCGGATCGCGAGGCCTTCCGCCTGAGCCTGCGCGCGACCCTGGTCAAGGAGGCGAACGATCAGGCGATCTTCGACGAGCTGTTCCCGCTCTTCTTCGACAGCTCGGAGACGCCGCCGCTGCTGAACCTGGCGCAAGACCTGACGCCCGAAGAGGGGCAGATGCTGGCGGAGGCGCTCAAGCAGTTCACCGAGCGGCTGCGCCAGATGATCGAGCGGCTGATCAAAGGCGAGCCGTTGAGCCCGGAGGAGCTGGAGCGGCTCGGCCAGATGGTCGGGCTGAACCGCGCCGACGACCTGCGCCAGCGCGAATGGATGGCCCGCCGGATGGCCCAGGCGCTCAAGTTCAGGGAGGTGCAGGAGGCGCTGCAGAAGCTCCAGGAGCTCCTTGCGCAGATGGGCCTGAACAAGCAGCGGATCGACCAGATACGCCAGATCCTCCAGGCCAACCAGCAGGCGCTCCAGGAGCAGATGCGCCAGTTTGCGGGGCAGAAGATCGCCGAGAACATGGCCGAGCAGCGGCCCGAAGACCAGCTCGAGGGGCTGCTCAACCGGCCGTTCAACGCGCTGTCGGATCGGGACATGGATCTGCTGCGCAAGGAGGTGCGCCGGCTGGCCCAGATGCTGCGCAGCCGCGTCGCGCTGCGCCAGAAGCGGGCCAAGACCGGCCAGCTCGATGCGAAGGCCACCATCCGCGCCAACCTGAAGCACGGCAGCGTGCCGATCGACCTCAGGCGTCGCGACCGCCATCTCAAGCCCAAGCTCGTCGTCGTCTGCGACATCAGCACCTCCATGCGCCCGGCCAGCGAGCTGATGCTGAGCCTTATCTATGCGATGCAGGATCAGATCAGCAAGACGCACGCGTTCGCGTTCATCGACCGGCTCGAATTTATCTCGCCCGACTTCGAGAGCAAGGAGGCGCGCGCGGCGGTCTCCGATGTCTTGCTGCGCATGCCGTCGGGCTATTACAACACGGATCTGGGGCGCAGCCTCGAGGAGTTCGTGCACAACTATCTGGATACGGTGGACAGCCGCACGACCTTCATCGTGGTCGGCGATGCGCGCAACAACTACAATGACCCGCGGCTGGATCTTTTCGGCAGCCTGGCGCGGCGCTCGCGCCAGATGATCTGGCTCAACCCGGAGCCGCCGATGCTGTGGACGACCGGCGACAGCGACATGCTCAAGTATGCGCCCTACTGTAGCACGATCTTGCAGGTGAGCACGCTGGCCGAGCTGGCCGCGGCGGTGGACAAGCTGCTCGTGCAGCGGTGAGGCTGGCCGTGGCACGGTGAGGACACCGGCCACAGCGTAGCCGAGCTGGCCGCGGCGGTGGACAAGCTGCTCGTGCAGCGGTGAGGACGCCGGCCACAGCGTGATTTGCGGGGCAGGTTTTGCGCCTGTCCGTTTGCGCTTATCGTTCGTCTGGCATCAGGAGGGGCATCTTGCGTATCACATTCCACGGCGCGGCCCGCGAGGTGACGGGCTCCAGGCATCTGATCGAGGTCAACGGCCAGCGCATCCTGCTCGATACGGGCCTGTATCAGGGCCACCGCGAGGAGACTTACCGGCGTAACCTCAACTTCCCCTTCGACCCCAAGACCATCGACGCCGTGGTCCTGAGCCACGCGCACATCGACCATTCGGGCAACATCCCTAACCTCATCAAGCAGGGGTTCCAGGGCAACGTCTGGTGCACCGCGGCGACGCGCAACCTGAGCATCTATATGCTGCTCGACAGCGGCCACATCCAGGAGAGCGATGCGGATTTCGTCAACAAGAAGCGCAAACGCGACGGCCAGCCGCCCATCGTCCCGCTGTACACGAAGGCCGATGCGCAGAAGGCGCTGGAACAGTTCGTGGGCGTGGGGCTGCACCGGCCCATCAACGTCGCGGACGGCGTGCGCGCGACCTTCTCCAACGCCGGCCACATCCTCGGCTCCGCGTTCGTGACCCTGGAGATCAAGGAGTTTGCGACGGGCAAGGAATGGCGGCTCGTCTTCAGCGGCGACGTGGGCCGGCCGGGCATGGCGATCCTCAACGACCCGGAGCAGCCCCAGCCCGCGGACATTCTGATCATGGAGAGCACCTACGGCGACCGGCTGCACCAGGCTCGCGATGAGGCCCGCAAGAAGCTGCGCGATATCGTGCGCGACGCGGCCCGCCGCCGCGGCAAGGTGATCATCCCCAGCTTTGCGGTCGGCCGCACCCAGGAGCTGGTCTACGCGCTCAACGAGCTGGAGTCGGAGGGCGACATCCCGACCGTGCCGATCTTCGTGGACAGCCCGCTGGCCGTCAGCGCGACCGAGGTCTTCCGCATGCACCCGGAGGAGTGGGATGAGGAGACCCGGCAGTTTCTCGAGGGGAGCCGCCGGCAGAACCCCTTCGACGCCATGAACATCGAGTATGTGCGCGAGGCCGCGCGCAGCAAGCAGTTGAACTACATGAACGGGCCGATGGTCATCATCAGCGCAAACGGCATGGCGGAGAACGGGCGCATCCTCCATCACCTGAAGAACAATATCGAGGACAGCGACAATACGGTCCTGATCGTCAGCTTCCAGGCGGAGAGCACGCTGGGCCGGCGCATCCAGGAGGGCCAGCGCCGGGTGAGGATTTTCGGCGAGGAATATGACGTGCGGGCGAACGTGGCGTCCATCGAGGGCTACAGCGCCCACGCCGACCAGCGCGAGCTGATCGCCTGGGCCAGACCGGCCAACGGCCCGCGGCTGCAACATACCTTCCTGGTGCACGGCGAGCCGAACGGCGCCTTCGCCCTGGCCGACAAGCTGCGCCAGGAGGGGTTCAAGCAGGTGACGGCGCCGGAGCGCGGGCAGAGCTTCGAGTTTTGATCAGAAACGAGAGACGAGTAATGAGTAAGGAGTAACGAGTAAGACGTGTTTTTCTCCTTACTCATTACTCGTTACTCATTACTCATTACTCATTACTTTTTACTCATCTCCCATCATTCCACGGGCGTCAGCCAGCGGGTCGTGCCGTCCCCCTCCGCGGCCCAGCCGTTGAGCTTGTCCCCTTCCAGCTCCCACCACGTGAAGTTGTCCTGTTTGACGGGGCCGCCCTTGACCGTGAAGAGCGTGCCGCGCAGCACGCGGGCGATCGGCGTGGCGCTGGTGCCGACATCGTTGCGCACGGTCAGCACCTGGCCCTGCTCGGTCGTCACCTGCACGCGGTCGCCCACCTTGATATCGCGGTTGACGGGCTTCGGCGCGCCGGGGGTCTCGACCG
>MWBF01000138.1 GCA_002068935.1 Chloroflexi bacterium ADurb.Bin325 | reverse complement strand
GACTGGCCTTTCGTCGTCAGCCACGTCGAGCCGGACAACCCGCTCAGGATGCTCCGTCTCGTTTATGGGAAGCTTGCGAAGGCATCCTGAGCGGAGCGAAGCGCAGTCGAAGGATGCGGCTCGGAGTCGAAGGGGCGGCCATTTCAGCGTAGCACACGGCGCGAGTGTAGCCGAGAGACGCGGCCCCCGGCTCGGGGCATTCTTGGGGAGTGGTGGAGATGGTCTTCGACGCGGGCCAGATTGAGCGCGATCCCTTCGACCTCCCGCCCGACCACCGGGCGGGCTTTGTCGCGGTCGTCGGGCGGCCCAACGTGGGCAAGTCCACGCTCATCAACGCGCTGCTCGGCCAGAAGATCGCCATCGTCTCGCCCAGGCCGCAGACCACCCGCAACCGGCTCCTCGGCATCCTGACGCAGCCGGGCCGGCAGATCGTGTTCTTCGACACGCCGGGTATCCACGCTCCTTTACATAAGCTTGGCGAGGTCATGGTGGCAACGGCGCGCGCCGCGCTGCCCGACGCCGATGTGGTGGTGTGGGTCGCGGACATCACCGCGCCGCCGAACGACGAGGATCGCGAGGTCGCCGCGCTGGTGTCCGGCGTCGGGCCCTCGACGGCCCAGGTGCTGGCGCTGAACAAGTGCGACCGCCTGGCGGAGGGGGAGCAGCGCCGGGAGCGCGCGGCCGCGTACGGCGCGCTGGCCCCGCGCGCCCGCGCGCATTTCGTCTCCGCGCTGGACGGCGGCGGCCTGGACGCGCTGGTGGACGACATCGCAAGCCTGCTGCCGTTCGGCCCGCCGTTCTATCCCGAGGACCAGGTCACGGATCAGCAGGTGCGCTTCATGGCCGGCGAGCTGGTGCGCGAGCAGGTGCTGCTCAACCTGCGCGACGAGGTGCCCCACTCGATTGCCGTATTTGTCAACGAATTCGCCGAGCGCGAGGAGGGCATCACCTACATCTCAGCGGTCGTTTTTGTCGAGCGCGATTCGCAGAAGAGCATCGTGTTGGGCAGGGAAGGCGCGATGATCAAGCGGATCGGCCAGGCCGCGCGCCAGCAGATCGAAGAACTGCTGGAGGCGCGGGTCTATCTGGATCTGTGGGTGAAGGTGCGGCCCAGGTGGCGCAAGAACGAGGAAGAGCTGCGCCGGCTGGGCTATGCGCTGCCCAAGACGAGGGCCGTGAAAGGAGGCGCGCCAGGCCATAGAGGCAAGCGACGTCCGTAGACGCTGCTTCGGCGCCGTGCGCCGGGGCGCTGCTGCCAGCCAGAAACAGTCACGGTCACCCATTACCCTGACGATATGTCAGCCTATCAGGAGGATCACATGGACTTCAATCGCATCATCAACGGCATGATTCGGGCCGCCCGCCTCGATAAGACCTTCTACGAGGAGGTAAGGCACGACACCAGCTACACCCAGGATGCTCTGGCAGTCGTCGTCCTGGTTTCGTTCATCGGCGCGCTGGGCGGCCTGATCAGCGGGCTGATCTTCGGCTCGGTCGGTGGAGCGATCCTGGGCTTCATCGTCCAGTTGATCATGGGGGTCGTGGGCTACTATCTGTGGGTCTACATCGCGCACTTCGTCGGCACGCGCTTCTTCAAGGGCGCGGGCGAGGTCGGCGAGGTGCAGCGCGCGTTCGGGTTCGCCTATGCGCCGCAGGCCCTGAACATCCTGAGCGCCATCCCGTGCGCGGGCGTGCTGGTCGGCATCGTGGCCTGGATCTGGTCGATTGCGGCGGGCTTCATCGCCATCCGGCAGTCGCTCGGCCAGGATGATACCAACGCCGCCCTGACCGTCGTGGTGTCGGCCATCGTCGTCTTCGTGATCGTCGCGGTCGTCACCGGGATCTTCGCCGCGGTCGGCATCGGCGCGGCCGCGATCGGCGGCGCGTTCAAATAGGATCGAGAACCGCCCTGGCCGGCCCCGATCCTGTCGGAGGCCGGCCAGGAAGGACAGCCTTCGGACCCATCTCGGGACATTCAGGAGGAGGTAGCCATGCTTGTCGGCGAGCGCATGACGCGCAATCCTGTGACGATCCTTGACACGGCCAGCATCGACGAGGGCCTCCATCTGATGCGCGAGCGCCGCGTGCGCCGCCTGCCGGTGCTCGACAGCCGCGGCCAGATGATCGGCATCGTATCGGATAAGGACCTGCTCCACGCCGCGCCTTCCCCCGCCACTTCGTTGAGCGTCCACGAACTGCATTATCTGCTCGCCCGGCTCACCATCAAACAGATGATGTCCAGCCCGGTCATCTCGGTGACCTCGGACACGCCGATCGAAGAGGCGGCTGCGGTCATGGCCGATCACAGGATCGGCGGCCTGCCGGTCGTGGATGACGGCGCGCTGGTGGGCATCATCACCGAGACGGATATCTTCAAGATCCTGGTGGAGCTGTTGGGCGCGCGGCGGCCCGGCCTGCGCGTGACGCTGGCGGTGCACGACGCCAAGGGGACCCTGGCGGCCATCACAAACGCGCTGGCCGCGCAGGGTGCCAACGTCATCAGCCTCGTGGCGTATGCGGGCGTCGGCGAGTTCGACAGCCGCATCACGATCAAGCTCGACCAGATCGATGCGGAGACGGTGCGCCGCGTGCTCACCGACCTCAAGCTGAACATCGTAGACCTGCGCGGGGCGTAGAATTCTGGCGGTTGAAACCGCTGCCACCGCTACGAAGTCTGCCTTCGCAGACTCTAGGGCGTCAGCCTTGCTGACGCACAGTCTTCGAAGGGAGACTTGGCAACAGGTAGCAGCGATTTCAATCGCCGGGCAACCAGGCAATCGGAAAATGCAGCCGTATCTCGACCTCTTGCAGCGCATCCTGGAGCAGGGCCACGACAAGGCCGACCGTACCGGCGTCGGCACGCGCTCGCTGTTTGGCCATCAGATGCGCTTCGACCTGGCGGCCGGCTTCCCGCTGCTGACGACCAAGCGGCTGCACGTCAAGTCGATCATCCACGAGCTGCTCTGGTTTATCGCGGGCGACACCAACGTGCGCACGTTGCAGCAAAGCGGCGTGCGCATCTGGGATGAATGGGCCGGGCCGGACGGCGACCTGGGGCCGGTGTATGGCCGCCAGTGGCGCTCGTGGGCGACGCCGGACGGCCGCACGATCGACCAGTTGAGCGACGTCGTCGAGCAGATCCGGCGCAACCCGGATTCGCGGCGGCTGATCGTGAGCGCGTGGAACGTGGCGGATATCGAGAAGATGGCGCTGCCGCCGTGCCATGTGCTGTTCCAGTTCTACGTGGCGGACGGGCGGCTCTCGTGTCAGCTTTACCAGCGGTCGGTGGACGTCTTCCTGGGGCTGCCGTTCAACATCGCCTCTTATGCGCTGCTGACGCTGATGGTCGCGCAGGTATGCGATCTCGCGCCCGGCGACTTCGTCCACACATCGGGCGACGCGCACCTGTACCTGAACCACCTGGAGCAGGCGCGGCTGCAACTGACGCGTGCGCCGCGGCCCCTGCCGGAGATGCGCCTCAACCCCGCGGTGCGCTCCATCTTCGACTTCCGGTACGAGGATTTCGAGCTGGTGGGGTATGACCCGCACCCGCACATCAAGGCAACGGTGGCGGTGTAGCCTCGCCCCCCGTCCGGCTCAGAGTTCGTTTAAAAAGTCCGTTCCGGGCGGTTGAAACCGCGGCCACATTTACCAAGTCCCTATCCGAAAATTGCTCTGGCCGGTCTCCGACCGAGCCAGGGGCACGGTCAGAGACCGGCCCCAGCAGGTTTTCGGATAGACACCAAGCCCCTGCGGGCTTTCGTGTCTCAGTCTGCGAAGGCAGACCTGGTAATGGTGGCCGCGACTTTAGTCGCCGGGGAACTTTTTGGGCAGTCTCAGGAAAAGCGGCGAGGTTACACGTCGAACGTCACCTGCGCGCGCCACCCCTCGGCTGTCTCTTCCACCGCCAGA
This sequence comes from Chloroflexi bacterium ADurb.Bin325, assembly GCA_002068935.1. GTDB lineage: Bacteria > Chloroflexota > Anaerolineae > CG2-30-64-16 > CG2-30-64-16 > MWBF01. The sequence goes on along the minus strand of MWBF01000138.1, from coordinate 5,492 downwards.
TCATAGTATGTCACGGCCTTGACGCTGGTGTGCGCGGGCGCGCCCCGGTAGCCGTATGCGACCGCGGCCAGCCCCCGCTCGGACAGCTCGAAGAGCTCGAAGCGCGTGTACATCTCGCCGGCCAGCTCCTGGCTGAACAGCAGCCGGTTGAGCCACGCGACGAGCAGGTCGGCCCAGCCGTCGGCCTCCGCGCGGACCGCGCGCGCCAGCGTGACCGGCTGCGCCGGGTCTGCCTCCTGGAGCGCATACATGGCGGCCGCGGCGTTGGCGAACAGGTTGCGCGGGTCCGCCCCGGCCACCCGGATGGCCCAGTCCGCGGTGTGAACCAGCTCCTGCCAGGGGCGTTGCCCCGGCGGGTCCGCGTGGGTCGGCGGGTCGGCCAGCAGCCGCCTTGTCGTCTCCGCGTCCGCGCCGATCTGCGCGATCAGGGCCGCGATGTCGGCGAAGCGTTTCTCCCCGCGCAGCCGATGGATGAAGCTCAGCCCGACCGTCTCACCGTACAGGTCGCCGTCGAAGTCGAGCAGATAGGCCTCGATGGTGGGCTGGCCGTTGTCGAAGCTGGGCCGCACCCCGATGTTGACGGCCGCCGGGTAGCCCGCGGCGTCGTGCCACGCCCAGCAGGCATAGACGCCGCGCGCGGGCACGAGCCGATCCTCCGGCAGCGCCAGGTTCGCGGTCGGGAAGCCGATCGTGTGTCCCCGCCGCGCGCCCAGCGCGACCTCGCCCCAGACCTGATACGGCCGGCCCAACAGGTCGGCCGCGGCCTCCACCGCGCCCTCGTCCGTCAGCAGGCTGCGCACGCGGCTGCTGCGCACCGGCTCGCCCTGCCAGTCGTACGGCGCGACGACCCGCACGCGATAGCCGAGCGTCTGTCCCAGCTCCGCGAGACGGGCCGCGTTCCCCTCGCGGCCGCGGCCCAGCGCAAAATCGGGCCCCACCCACAGCTCGCGCAGGGGCAGGCGGCGGACGATCTGCTGCATGAAATCGGCCGCGGGGGTGGCCGCGGTCTCCGACGTGAAGGGGAGGACGATCACGAAGTCGAGGCCGAGCGCGGCCAGCGCCGCGGCGCGCTCCTCGTTCGAGGTCAGCCGCAGGATCCGCACCGCGGGGCGCAGGACGGCCAACGGATGCGGCTCGAACGTAAGCAGCCCGGCCAGCCCGCCCGCGGCGTGCGCGGCCCGCGCCAGATCCGTGACCAGCATCTGGTGGCCGCGGTGGACGCCGTCGAAGTTCCCGATGGTCAGGAACACCGGCTGCTCGAAAGGTGTCTGCGGGAAGCCCAGATAGGTGTCCATCATGACGCGTCGGCCTCCTCGCTGGCGAAGACCTTTTCGGGCCGCCAGGTCTCGCTCTGCGCCGCATAGGCCAGGATCGCGGCGACTTCGCCCGCCGGGTTGATGGCGTAGCCGGCCGCGGTGGCCGGCGGCACGCGGCACGGGATCGGCTGGCCGAAGCGCAACTGTCGCTCCGCGTCCGCGGTGACCTCGACCGGCGTCAGGTTGTCGAGCGCGGCGCTGAGCGGGTGCAGGTGGCGCTTCATCTCGCCGCGGGCCGCGGCCTGGGCCAGCGTGTCCAGGTCGAGCGCGTCGGCGACATGGAAGCGGCCGCTGCGCGTGCGTTGCAGCGCGGTCATGGTCGCGCCGCAGCCGAGCGCCTGGCCCAGGTCGTGGACGAGGCTGCGGATGTATGTGCCGGGGTCGCAGACGACCTCCAGCGCCAGGTCGGGCGGCTGCCAGGCGAGGAGCGCGATGCTCTGGATGCGCACGGGCCGCGGGGCCGGCTGCACGGCCTCCCCGCGGCGCGCACGGCGGTGCAGCGGCACGCCGTCCTGCTTGATGGCGGAGTAGGCCGGGGGCGTCTGCAAGATGTCGCCGGTGAAACGGGCCAGCGCGGCCCGCAGGTCGTCCGCGGCCAGCTCGGGCACGGGGCGCTGCGCGGTCAGTTCGCCGTCGGTGTCATAGGTATCGGTCGTGATGCCCAGCCGGGCCGCGGCCCGGTAGGTCTTGGAGGAGGCCATCAGATATTCCGCCACGCGGGTCGCCTGGCCCACGCAGACGAGCAGGACGCCCGTCGCCAGCGGGTCGAGCGTGCCGGCGTGGCCGACGCGCCGAACCTTGAGGACGCGGCGCACCCACGCGACCACATCGTGCGATGTCCAGCCCGCGGGCTTATCGATGTTAAGGATGCCGTTCAACGTTCTTTCGCCTTTGATTGGTTCCGCCGGGTCAGCGCGGGCGCGCGACTTCCACCGCGGCGCGCACGAGCGGCAGGACGCGCGCCCTGGCCTCCGCCCAGCCGCCGGGCAGCGTGCAGCCCGCGGCCTGGGGATGCCCGCCGCCGCCCAGGCTGAGCGCCACCTGCGCGATGTCGTAGCCGGGCCGCGCGCGCAGATCCACCTCGACCGTGCCGTCCGCCTGCTCGTTGAAGAGCACGGCCGCGCGGGCCTCGGCCGCGTTGATGAGCTGGCTGACCAGCTTGCCGTCCTCCTCGCCCGTGACGCCCGCGGCCGCGCGCATGGCGCGCGTGACCACCGACCACACAACCCCGTCCTCCACCCGCAGCTCGCTGAGCGCCAGGCCCCACAGCCGCAGGATGGCCGCCGGCTGGTCGCTGAGCGTGCGTTGCACGATAGCCGCGATGCTGACGCCGTGATCGGCCAGCCGGCTCGCCGCGGCCAGCACCGCGGCGTCCACGTTGCTCGTGCGGAAGGCCAGCGTATCGGTGACGAGGCCCGTCATCAGGCAGAGCGCGGCCTCGTCGCGTATGGGGACGGCCAGCGCGTCGGCCAGGCGCAGCACGAGCTGCGCGGTCGCGGCCGCGGCCGGGTCCACGTAGTTGAGCGCGCCGAAGCCGGGGTTGGTGATGTGGTGGTCGATCACGAGGACGTCCGGCTGCTCGCTCGCGGGCGAGTCGAGCACGGCCCGATAGATGTCGCCGAGCCGCGCCGGGTCGCTCGCGTCGAGCGCGACGATGGCGTCCCACGGGCCGGCGGGCGGCGCGGCCGTGATCCCGTCCGCGCCCGGCAGGAATTGCAGGGCGGGCGGGACGGAGTCCGCGCACGCGAGGACGACTGTCGGCGGGTCGGGCAGGGCCGCGAGCAGCCAGCCGAACGCCAGCAGCGAGCCGATGGCGTCGCCATCGGGGTGGATGTGGCACATTGCCAGCACGCGCCGGCCGCGGCGCAGGCGGCTGGCAAGCTCAGTCAGCGTCTTCTGGTTGTTCGTCCCGCTCGGCTGCGGCCCGTTCGACAGCGGCCCGCTCGGCTGCGGCGTGGTCTGGTTCGCTGGTGTCGGCATGTTGTTCCTGGTCGGACGGCGCCGCGCCCGTCTGCGCGATGAGATCCAGCAGCGCATCGACCTGCTGGGCGCGGCGCTCGGTCATGTCGATATGGAAGAAGAGATTGGGAACGACGCGCAGGCCCAGGTTCTCCAGCAGTGCGCGGCGCAGGAAGCTCCGGGCGTTGGCGAGCGCGATGAGGATCTCTCGCGACTGCGCCTCGCCCAGGACGTGCTCCACGTAGACGTGCGCCGTTTGCAGATCGGCTGAGACCTGCACATCGGTGACGGCCAGCATCGCGTCTTCCAGCCGCGGGTCGGCCAGCTCGGCGCTGATCAACAGCCCCAGCTCCTCGCGCAGCAGGTCGGCGATGCGTTCCTGACGACGGCTGACCATTGCTTAGCTTACGCGTTCCTTCTTGTAGGCCTCCAGAATGTCGCCCACCTCGAAATCGTTGAAGTTGTGGAGGTTGATGCCACACTCGAAGCCGGTCTTGACCTCGGCCACGTCTTCCTGGAAGCGGCGCAGGGTCGCGATGCGATCCTCGGCCAGCGTCTCGCCGTTGCGCTTCAGGCGCACGAGCGAGTTGCGGTGGACCTCGCCGTCGATGACGTATGAGCCGGCCACCTTGCCGACCTTCGTCACCCGGAAGACCTGGCGCACCTCGGCGTGTCCGGTGACGACCTCGCGGTACACCGGCTCCAGCAGGCCCGTGAGCGCCTTCTGCACGTCCTCGATGATGTTGTAGATGATGTTGTACTGGCGGATGTCCACGCCCTCGTTCTCCGCCAGGCGCTGGGCCGCGGGCTCCACGTGGACCGAGAAGCCCAGGATGATGGCGCCCGATGCGACGGCCAGCATCACGTCGCCTTCGGTGATGTTGCCGGTCGCCTGGTGCAGGATCTTGACCTTGAGCTTCTCGTCGCCCAGCCGTTCCAGCGAGTTGACGATCGGCTCGATGGAGCCCTGCACGTCGGCCTTCAGGATCAGGTTCAGCTCCTTGACCTGGCCGGCCTGCGCCTGCGCAAAGATGCCTTCCAGCGTCATGGCCGGGCCAGCGGCCTGCGTCGCGGTGGCGCGGCGCTCGGCCTGCCGTTCGCCGGCCAGGCTGCGCGCGGTGCGGTCATCCGTGACGACGGTGAACGTCGTCCCCGCGACGGGCACATCCGCATAGCCGAGGATCTGCACCGGCGTCGAGGGCGTGGCCTCGCTGATCGGGTGGCCCTTGTCGTCGTACATGGCGCGGATCTTGGCGTATGTCTCGCCGGTGACGATGCTGTCGCCGGTGCGCAGCGTCCCGTTCTGCACTAGCAGGGTTGCCATCGGCCCGCGGGTCTTGTCCAGCCGGCCCTCGATGACCGTGCCGGTGCATTCGCCCTGCGGGTTTGCGCGCAGCGGATCGATGTCCGCGGCCAGGACGATGCTTTCGAGCAGGTCGCCGATGCCGCGGCGCATCTTGGCCGACACGGGCACGCACATCACGTCCCCGCCGTACTCCTCGATGAGCACGCCGTTGTCCGCAAGCTCCTGCTTGACGCGGTCGGGGTTGGCCTGCGGCTTGTCCACCTTGTTGAGCGCCACCACGATGGGCACCTGGGCCGCCTTGGCGTGGTTGATGGCCTCCTTCGTCTGCGGCATCACGCCGTCATCGGCCGCGACGACCAGCACCGCGATGTCCGTGACCATCGCGCCGCGCGCGCGCATGGCCGTGAACGCCTCGTGGCCCGGGGTGTCCAGGAACGTGATCTTGCGCCCGTTCCATTCGACCTGATAGGCGCCGATATGCTGGGTGATGCCGCCGGCCTCGCCCTCGACGACGCGCGCCTCGCGGATGGCGTCCAGCAGCGTGGTCTTGCCGTGATCGACGTGGCCCAGGACCGTGACGACCGGCGGGCGCAGGACGAGGTTCTCCTCCTTCTCCGCGGCCATGATGCGCTGGCGCAGCGTCTTGGGCGCCTCCTCCGGCGTCTCCTCGACCTCCGGCTCCGGCGCGGCCTCGCTCTTGACGGTGATGCCCAGTTCCTCGCCGATGAGCTGGGCCGTGTCGAAGTCGATCGACTCCGTGATGGGCACCATCATGCCGTAGTTCATCAGGGTCTTGATGACCTCGATGGGGCTGCGGTGCATCTTGTCGGCAAGGTCGCGCACCGTGATCATGTTCGGGATGACGATCTCGCTGACCGCGGCTGCGGCCGCGGCGGCCGCGCGCGGGGCGT
>MWBF01000137.1 GCA_002068935.1 Chloroflexi bacterium ADurb.Bin325 | reverse complement strand
AAAACCTGCTGGGGCCGGTCTCTGACCGTGCCCCTGGCTCGGTCGGAGACCGGCCAGAGCAATTTTCGGATAGGTTCTTATCCGACATTTGTGGAACCAACAGCGTCACATAAGCACCGACCCGCCCCCCGCGCAGTAAGCGCCTCTACAAACGCCGCAGAGAACGCCTGCCCGGCCCCGCGCCTATACTCGTTCGTAGTAAGCGCTTAAGCGCCCCGCGCCCAACAAGGCGCTGAAGCGCCCACTACGAACCTCCCGCTCTGGCCGGTCTCCGACCGAGCCAGGGGGCACGGCCCCGCTCCTTCGACTGGCCTTGCGCCGTCGGCAACGCTGAGCCGTCCACCCGCTCAGCTACACCTGTTTGTAGTAGGCGCTTGAGCGCCCGCGCCCGGCAAGGCGCTGAAGCGCCCACTACGAACCTCCCGCTCTGGCCGGTCTCCGACCGAGCCAGGGGGCACGGCCCCGCTCCTTCGACTGGCCTTGCGCCGTCGGCAACGCTGAGCCGTCCACCCGCTCAGCTACACCTGTTTGTAGTAGGCGCTTGAGCGCCCGCGCCCGGCAAGGCGCTGAAGCGCCCACTACGAACCTCCCGCTCTGGCCGGTCTCCGACCGAGCCAGGGGGCACGGCCCCGCTCCTTCGACTGGCCTTGCGCCGTCGGCAACGCTGAGCCGTCCACCCGCTCAGGATGCGCGCCCGCGCGCCGGCGGCGCGAGCCGCCTTGTCACCCGGCCGCATGGTAGTATAATGGGGCAGTCGACCCTGTCGCCAACCTCGTATCATGTGGCCGATTGTTCGGCGTATCGGGCCGTCGGCCGGGGAGAGACCGATGAAACACCGCGTCTATCTGCTCCTGGCGATCTTGTTGGCCGCCTGCCTGCCGCTGACCGCATACGCCAGCCCCGCGCGCGGCACAGGCGTCTACGTGGTCCAGCACGGCGACACGCTCGCCAGCATCGCCCGGCGTTACTGCACGACCTGGCGCGCGCTCTACGACCTCAACGCCGCGACCCTCGGCGGCAACCCCAACCAGATCTACCCCGGCATCGTGCTCACGGTGCCGCTCGGCTGCGGCGGCGGCCACCCGCCGCCGGGGGGCGGTGGCGGCGTCTACGACCGGGGCGCGGGGCCGCACGCGTGGGGCCGGGTGTGGGCCGGCAAGTACATCGTCGCGGCCGGCGACACGCTCTACTCGGTCAGCCGGCGCTTCGGGCTGACCGTGCAGCAGATGGCCGCGGCCAACGGCCTGGCCGCGCCCTACTGGCTCTATGTCGGCCAGCGCCTGGTGATCCCGGCCGCGCACGCCTCAGCGCCCCCTCCGCCGGCCCCGCCGCCTCCGCCCGCGCCTGGGCCGCCGCCACCGCCGCCGGCGCCCCCTCCGCCGCCCACCACGGGCAGCCCCTACATCACCATCGTCGATCCGACCCCCGACAGCGTCCTGCCGCCGACGTTCGACGCATCCGGCATGGCCGGCGCGCTGGCGGGCGGCCAGCTCATCGTCCGGGCGCGCGACGGCGGAGGCGTGCTGCTGGCCGAGGGCGCGACCGCCGTCACGGGGCCGGGCGCGCTGACGGGCGGCGAGGGGCCGTGGCGTCTCACGCTGACCGTCCACGTGCTGGCCGATACCGCAGGCACGCTGGAGGCCTCTTCGCCGGACGGCGCAACAGTGACCGTCCAGCCGGCGGTCGTGCCGGTCACGTTTGCGGGCGCGGGGCCGTAAAGCAGCGCCCGCGACTTCCGTGCAGCCGCACCCCAGGAGCGCCGATCTTGACCACCTTCACCCGCGACCGCTTCACCTGGCTCGCCTATCTGTTCCTGGCCTTCTACGGGTATTTCCTCAACGTCCTCGGCCCCATCACGCCCTACCTCAAGGCGGAGCTCGGGCTCTCCTACACGGTCAGCAGCCTGCACTTCACCGCGTTCGCGACCGGCATCCTGGCGGTCGGGCTGGTCGGCCACGTGCTGATCCGCCGCGTGGGCCGCGCGGCCGCGCTGTGGATCGGCGCGTTCGGCATGAGCCTGGGCGCGCTCCTCCTGCTGGCAGGCCGATCGCCGGTCGTCACCATCGCCGCGGCGTTCTGCACGGGGCTGGTCGGCTCGCTGATCCTGGCGATCGTCCCGGCCGCGCTGGCCGACCGCCACGGCGAGGGCCGCGCGATCGCCCTGTCCGAGGCGAACGTGATTGCATCGATCGCGTGCGCGCTCGCGCCGCTGATGGTCGGCTGGGCGGCCGGGCTGCCCGGCGGCTGGCGGCTGGCCCTGGCGCTGGCCGCGGGCGCGCCGATCCTCATGTACCTGGGCTTCCGCCGCGCGACGCCTCCGCCGGCCGCCGCGGCCGCCGCGCAACGGGCAGCCCGCGCCCTGCCGCGCGGCTACTGGGTCTACTGGGCCGCGCTGATGCTGGCCGTCTCGATCGAGTTCTGCATGATCTTCTGGAGCGCGGACTATCTGGAGACCGGCCTGGGGCTGCGCCGGGTGGATGCGGTCCAGGCCGTCAGCCTGTTCCTCGTCGGCATGATCGTCGGCCGGCTGGCGGGCAGCCGCCTCGTGCAGCGCTACCCCGCGCGCGGCCTCGTGCTCGCCTCGACCCTCGTCGCGGCCGCGGGCTTCCTGCTCTTCTGGACGACGGGCGATGCCGCGCTGGGGTTGCTCGGCCTGACGATCGCGGGTTTGGGCGTCGCCAGCCTCTATCCGCTGATCCTGGCGCTGGCGCTCGGCGCGGCCGGCGCTGACACGGTGCAGGCCGGCGCACGCGCAACGCTCGCGTCGGGCACGGCCATCCTTGCGCTGCCGCTGGTGCTGGGCCGGCTGGCCGACCTGGCCGGGATCCGCCCGGCCTACGGGGTGGTGGCCGTGCTGCTGGCCGGCGTGTTCGGCATCATCGCGGCGACGGCCGCGCGGAGACCCGTCCAACAGCCGACGTAGCGCGCCGGCCGCGGCCTACAGCGTCGGCGCGGCATCCGGCGCGGGCTGGCCGGGCAGCCAGCGCGCCCGCGCCAGCGTATAGCCCTGCACCGACGCCGCGCCCGCATCCGCCAGCGCGGCCGCGCACGCCTCCAGCGTCGCGCCGGTCGTGCAGACATCGTCCACCAGGATGATCCGCTGCCCCCGCACAGCGCCCCGACAGACGAACGCATCCGCCACGTTCGCCCGGCGCTCCTCCGGCCCCAGCCCGACCTGCTGCCGCGTGTGCCTCCGGCGGATCAGCGTCCGCTCATCCACCGGCATGGCCAGCGCCTGGGCCAGGCCGCGGGCCAGCAGCGCGGACTGGTTGTACCCGCGCTCGGTCAGCCGCCGCGCGTGCAGCGGCACGGGCATCAGCACGTCCGCGGCCAGCCCGAGGCGCGGCCAGCCCGCGGCCATCATCGCGGCCAGCGGCCCGGCCAGATCGCGCGTGTTGTCATACTTGAACCGGTGGATGGCCTCGCGCAGGGGCGGGGCAAAGAGCGCGGCGGAGGCTATCGCGCTCAGCCGGGCGGGCGGCTCGCGCAGCTCGACCGCGTCGATCATCTGGATGCGCGCCCGACAGTCGTCGCACAGCAGGACGCCGGCCCGGCCGCAGCCCGGACAGACCGGCGGGAAGAGCAGATCCAACAGCGCGCGGCCGGCCGAGGTCAGCCAGGCCGCACGTCCGCGGGCGGGCGCGCCATCCACGGCCGGGGGATCAGGAGCCGCCGGGGAAGAGGCCCTGGATCGTGTTGACCACCCACAAGCGCAGGTCGTCGCCGAGGATCAGCAGGATCGCCATCACGATAATGGCAATCAGCACGATGATCAGGGCCAGCTCGATGAGGCTGGCGCTCGATCCCTGGTTCCGCATGTTCGTCACCTTAACCTATCAGATGAGCCAGCTTACGGGACCGGCCGCCAGGCTCGCCCGCAGCCGCCGGCCCGCGCGGCGCAGCCTGCGCCCGGCCAGCCGCGCCACCGTGCGCCCCGCCTTCAGGATCTCGCTCCGGGAGATCTTCGACTGGCCGAGCCGGCGGTCGGCAAAGATGATCGGGATCTCGCCCACGCTGAAGCCCTGTTCCTGCACCCGGTAGAGCATCTCGACGAGATAGGAGTAGCCGTCCGCGCGGATCGTGGCCGGGTCCACCGTCTCCAGCACGCGGCGGCGATAGCAGCGGAAGCCCGCGGTGCAGTCGCGCGCATGCAGCCCCACGATCAGGTGCGCGAGCCGGTTTGCGCCCCAGCTCAGCAGCTTGCGCTCCGGCCCCCAGTTCTCGACCCCGCCCCCGCGCACATAGCGCGAGCCGATGACCAAGTCATAGCTGCGGCTGGCCTCCAGCATCGCGGGCAGATAGCGCGGGTGGTGCGAGAAGTCGGCGTCCATCGTCAGGATGGCCTCCGCGCCGTCCGCAAGAGCCTGGCGGAAGCCCGCCACATAGGCCGTGCCCAGGCCGAGCTTGCCCGCGCGGTGGATGACCGAGACCTGCGCTGAGCGGGCGGCCAGCGCGTCGGCCAGCGCGCCGGTGCCATCGGGCGAGTTATCGTCGACAACAATGATGTGGATGGGCAGTTCCAGCGCCTGGATCGCGGCGACGAGGGCCGGCAAGTTTTCGCGCTCGTTGTAGGTGGGCAGCACCAGGGTTGCCCGGGGTTCCGTTGATGTCAAATGCGCGTACCTCGCAGGGGATTGGCTGCTGGCCCGACAACGTCTGCCGCTCGACACACCGGACGCTATTTTAGCACAGCCCGGCCATGCGCGCCAGTTCCGGCCCACAATTCCGCATGGCCGCGCGAGCGCGGCCATCCTGGGCGGGTGGCGGGTGGACGGCTCAACGTTGCCGACGGCGCAAGGCCAGTCGAAGGACGCCGCGGCCGTTTCACGCCAACGGGCGCTGAAGCGCCTACTACAAACGGGTATAGGCGCGGGCATCCTGGGCGGGTGGACGGCTCAGCGTTGCCGACGGCGCAAGGCCAGTCGAAGGACGCCCGCGGCCGTTTCACATCAACGGGCGCTAAAGCGCCTACTACAAACCAACGCCCCAGGTTCGTAGTGGGCGCTTCAGCGCCTGGCCGGCCGCGGGACCAAAAAAACGGGCCGGAGTCGCCCCCGGCCCGCCCGTTCACGGGGCCGGACGGCGCATCGCGCCGCCCGGCCTGCGCCGCGCTTACGGCTTCAGATACTGCACCTCGAGGCTGGGCCGCTGGCTCTTGTCCCAGTATTCCTTGCTGCCCAGGCGGTAGAGGGTCACGCTCGTCTGGTTCTGCAGGCGGATGATCACGCCGTTGTTGCTGGCCGGATCAGCCACCCACTTCTGCACGAGCGGGGTGATGTCGAACTGCATGAACTTCGGGATCTCGGTGCGCTCGATCGACAGGCTGGCGACGGGCGTGGGATCGAAGTCGCCGCCCCGGACGGTCCACGGGATCCGCCAGGTGGCCGTGTTCTCCACCCAGGCCCGCGTCAGCTCGAAGACCTGCATGTCCGCCGGGCTGCCGCCGCCGCTATACGCATTGACGTGCACCGACAGCACGGCCTTCTCGACCGGGTAGTTCGGGTCGATGCTGCTCACGTCGAAGCGCAGGATCGTGCGGTTGACGTCGTTGTGGCCGACATAGAGCACCGGGCTTGTGCCGTAGTTGCTCGTCTGCAGGCCGGAATGGATGTAGGTATCCGCGGCGGCCGGGAAGACATCCGTCGCGGGCTGCGTGTAGACCTGGGCGACCGAGACGGGCAGCTCCGCGATGGCATGCGTGCCGAGCGCGTTGACCGCCTCGACCCGCACGACGTAGTCGCCGCCCTGCGCATAGGTGTGGCCGGCGGTCGCGCTGGCATAGTAGTTGGTCAGCGGCGTGCCGTCGCCGAAGTCCCAGCGGAACGAAACGCCGTCGCCGCCATAGGTGGAGTCCATCGTCGCGGTGAAGTAGCTCACGTCGCCGACCGGCTTGACGTCCGCGTCGATCGCCGCGGTGGCCTCATCCCAGCCCAGGCTCAGCGCGGCCGCGAGCAGCTCCGCGCGGGTGTTGAAGCCCGTGTCGCTGTTGACGCCCTCGAGGCCGAACGAGAAGTAGACGGCCTTGCCGATATTGCTGACGCCGGGGCGTTCGAGGGTCACGTAGTCGCGGTTCGCCAGCGCCACATAGCCTTCCTCCACGTTGTTGCCGCCGACGCTGTACTTGAGCAGCGGGGTGACGGGGCAGAACGTGTCGTCAGGATCGGAGCAACCGGAGCCGATCTCGTCCATGTAGTAGTTCGAGCCCGCGCCGTCGCCCAGCAGGCTGATGTCGAAGCTCAGGTTGCTGAACGGCGTGCCCGGCGCGCCCGTGAGCAACTGGACCGAGTTGTCGAACAGGATCTCGCCGTTCACGCTGTCTTGCAGATAGTTTGCGCCGAGCGTCGCAGCATAGAAGAACGGCACGCTCGAGCTGCTGCCGCCGGTCACGGCTGCCAGATCCTGACCGAAGGCGATGATGTGGCCGCCGCCGTTCCAGTATTCGACCAGCCGATCCATATCCGCGGTGGTCGGCGGGGTCGGCACGGTGAAGCTGCCGTTGGGGTAGAAGTTGTCGCCGGTCTCGTAGATGATGGCCTTGTACTGCGCCAGGTACGCGGCGTCAGGGATGCTCACCGGGTTGCCGGCCTGCTCATCGGCGTCCCACACATCGTAGGTCACGCCGAGCTCGTCCAGCGCTTCGGTGTAGTACGACACGTAATCGTCGAAGCCGAGGCTGCTCGAGGCGTCGTTGTCGATGATCAGCACATCCCCGCGCTCGGGATCGAACTCGGTGACCCGCACCCAGGCGGGCATGTGCGCGTCATACGTCGCGCCGTCCAGCAGGACGTAGCCCTGGTTGTCGCCCGCGCCCCTGGCCTGGGCCGTATCCCATGTCACCGTGAGCGTGGCCGTCTCGCCGGGGGCGAGCGTGATGCTGGCCGGGCTGACGGTCATGCCGTCCACCGTGGTCAGCGAGCCGAAGCCGAGCCCGGTGTAGAGGGTTCTGACCTCGTAGGTCTCGGTGCTGGCCGCGACGCTCGTCACCTTGACCTCGATGGTCTTGACCGCGCCCATCTCGACCTGGCCGAAGCTGAGGCTCGGCGGGTCGAGGATGACGCCGGGGTTGGCCGCGTTGGTCAGGTCGAGGCGGCCCGCGCCCATGTCCAGCGGCTGGGCGGGCGTGCCGTTCTGGTTGTAGATGTCCAGATACTTCGAGGTGCTCATCAGCGCGGACTTGATCCAGGCCGGCGACCAGGCCGGGTGGATCTGCTTGATGAGCGCGGCCGCGCCCGCGACGTGCGGGGCAGCCATCGAGGTGCCGGAGGCCTGGCCGAAGCCGAGGTGCCGCGCCTCGCCCGTCACGCCGGGCGCAAAGCCCTGCGACAGGATGTTGACGCCGGGCGCCGCGATGTCGGGCTTGAGCACGTTGCCGACGCCGGGGCCGCGAGAGGAGAAATTCGCGATGATGTCGGGCGTGTTGCCCACCTGATACGCGACCGTATCCAGGACCAGTTGCGCGGCCGCGCCGTTCGTCGCATACCAGTCCACCAGCTTGCCGCCGTTGGTGTTGCCGACGATGACGGACGAGATCGTGACCTGATCCGCGCCGTCGCCCGCGGCCATGTTGACGAGGGTGTCGCCGGCCGCGGCCTGGTTGTAGATGACCACGAAGCTGGCGCCCGCGTTCTGGGCATTGAGCACCTTCAGGCTGAAGTTGCAGGTGCCGCGGCGGATGAGCGCGGCCTGGCCGGCGAAGGCGTCTTCCGGGAACGCGCTACAGCCCTCGATGTTGGTCGGGGCCACGACCTCGGCCGGGATGTAGCCATACGGCCCGAGGAGCATCCCCACCGGCAGCGGCGCGCCGAACTGGGCCGTGCCGTAGCTCATGCTCGTCAGATCTGCCGGCACCGGCTCCGGCGCGGAGACCTTCAGGCGGCCCGAGGCGTAGGTGCCGGTGGTCGTCGACGCGGCGACGTTGATGTATTCGCTCGACGGATGGTCGCCCGTGCCGGGGTTGGGGCCGGCGTTGCCGTTCGACATGCTGACGAAGATGCCCGCCTTGACCGCGTTGATCAGGGCCGTGTCGAGGGCGTCGAACTCGCCGCCCAGGCTGCCCGGCCCGCCGCCCCAGGAGTTGTTGAGGACATCCGCGCCATCCTTCACGATATCTTCCAGCGCCTTGATGCCCTCCGTGTTATAGAAGGAGCCATCGTTCGTGATGCTGTTGTAGAAGACGCGGTAGCTCATCACGTAGGCCTTGGGGGCCACGCCGCTGAGCGTCACGGGCGCAGCGCCGAGATAGCTGGCCTGCACCTCGTCGCCCGCGGCGGTGCGCGTGCCGGGCCAGACGTTCTCGTCACCCGCCGACGGAGGATCCCAGGTGCGGAAATAGGCGCGGGCCACGATGATCTTGCCGTTGGTGCCGCGGATGTCGCCCTTGGGGAAGCCGGCCGGGTAGGTGTAGCCCGCGCCATCGAACATCGGCGCATCCTTGTGCACGCCGCCGTCCATCGAGGCAAACTTGATGCCCGCGCCCGCGTTCGACTTGCCGCCGATCGCGGCGTTGTCCCAGGCGGCCGGCGCATTGATGAGCGGCAGGCTGGCGTACATCGCCGGGTCATGCGCCCAGTCCTTCGACACGCGCAGGACGCCCGGCAGCCGGCGCAACTGGCGCTCCAGGGTCTGCAAGTTTGCGCCCCGGCCCGCATCGACCGACACGGCGTTGAGCAGCACCTGATAGGTGGCCGGCACGGCGACGCCGCTCTCGTTGATGAAGGTTGCGACCTGCGCGCCCGGGACCGCGCGAGACATGGCGGCCACGAACGCTTGCTGTTCGGCCTGCAACTGCTGGATGTACTGCTGTGCTGCGGGGGAGTTGACGTCGATCTTGCCGCCTGCGGCGGAGACCGCTGCGCCGCCCTCGTACAGGGCCAGCGGCGGCGAGGTCAGCTCGACGATCAGACGATGCGAATAGCGCGGGGCGGCTGTCTGTTCACCGTCGGTGACGACTGCCTCTGCGCCAGCCGTGGCCGGCATGAGAAACATGCCTGCCAGCAAGACCACGATCATGAGAAGTGACAGCTTTCGACTCATTGCACGGTACCTCCCTTTCTTATCGGGGCTAAGTGATACGCTACAAACGCTTGCTTAGGCTCGACGCCGCGGTCAAACTGCGGTCAAACGGATGCACATCGTATCGGCCAACCTCCTTGAAAGTATTCGCGTGGCCGCGCCCCGTGCGCGGCTGGGATTATCACGACAGCGCGATTATAACGACGTCAGAGGCGGGTGTCAACAAATTGCGCACTCGCGCAGTCTCAAGTGGGAACGGGGGCTAAGTCTGGCCCCCACCCCGACCCTCCCCCGCTGCGCAGGGGAGGGAGCCGCTTTCTCCCCTTCCCCTGTCGGGACGGGGGAAGGGGCAGGGATGGGAGCCAATCGCCCCCACCCCGGCCCTCCCCCGCTGCGCAGGGGAGGGAGGCGCGTCACCCCTTCCCCTGTCGGGACGGGGGAAGGGGTCGGGGGATGGGGGGCCAATCGCCCCCACCCCGACCCTCCCCCGCTGCGCAGGGGAGGGAGCATTTCCCCCTTCCCCTGTCGGGACGGGGGAAGGGGCAGGGGATGGGGG
>MWBF01000136.1 GCA_002068935.1 Chloroflexi bacterium ADurb.Bin325 | reverse complement strand
GCCTTCCTCCCCGCCGCGGCGGGGAAGAAGGTCAGGGGGCCGGGACGAAGCCGGAGAGTCCTGTCTTGTCGCGGGCCGCCGGGCGCCAGCTCGACCTCACGGTCCGCCCAGGATCAGCGGGAGGAAGAACCGGTCGGGCCCCTGCTGCACGCAGAAGCGCACGTCGTCGATCCAGAAGTCGGTCTGGGCCGTGTCGCCGTCATTGCGCGCGGTGAACACCAGGCTGAGCGGGTGCGCGACGGCCAGGCCGGCCAGATCCGCGGCCTCCAGCCGGTAGAGATAGCGATCCCACGGCAGGCCGTCGGGCGCGGTGTCCGCCGAGTTGCCGGTGCGCAGCAGGGTCGAAAGCACCGCGCCATCCTCGGCGCGAAACTCCAGGGTCAGGCTGTCGTCGAAGGGCGCGGCCGGATCCGTCCCCCAGCCGGCGTCGGCGTTCTCGATGCGATACCGGAACCGCAGGACGCCCGCGGCGCTGTTCGGCGGCAGGTCGACGGTGCGCGTGAGCGCGCCCGTCGCGTTGGGGCCGCCGCTGAAGTGCGCGGCCGGGTTTTGCGCAAAGAGATCGACCGCAAACGCGCCCTCCGTCTGCCAGGCCCCCAGCCCCATATCGAAGCCGCCGTCGGGGATCAGCTCCGTGCAGCCGGCCAGCGTGAAGTCCAGCGGCGGCGGCGTCGGCCGCTCCGGGAAGGGCCGCGTGTCGAGCTCCGTCATCTCCAGCGTCCGCCGGGCGTTGATGCGCCCGTGGCCGAAGAAGATGTCCGGCCCCTGGGGGCCGAGATCCGTCGCGGCCAGCTCGATCTTCTGCCGCACCTCGGCCGGCGTCAGGTATGGGTTGCGCGCCAGCACGAGCGCGGCGAGGCCGCTGACGTGCGGCGCGGCCATGCTGGTCCCGCTGAGCGAGCCGTAGACGCCGCCCGGAAAGGTCGAGTAGATGCCCACGCCGGGCGCGGCCACGTCCACGAACGCGCCGCGCGTCGAGAAAGAGGCGAGCACGTCGTTGGCGCTCGTCGCGGCCACGGCGATCACGTTGGCGTGGGCCGCGGGGTAGTGGTTCGACAGGCAGGGCGGCGCGCCGTAGTTCGTGTTGGTGCAGGTGTTGCCGGCCGCGGCCACGATGACGACGCCGCGCTCCCAGGCGTAGTTCACCGCCATCTCCTCGCCGCGGCTGTAGCTGGTCGCGCCCAGGCTCATGTTGATGATGTGCGCGCCGTTGTCCGCGGCATAGACGATGGCCCGGATCAGGTCCTCGTAAGCGCCGATGCCGCCGGCGAACACATCGACGGGCATGATGGTCGCGCGGCCCGCGACGCCCGCCACGCCGATGCCGTTGTTCGTGCGCGCGGCCGCGATGCCGGCGACATGCGTGCCGTGGCCGTGGTCGTCGGACACGTCGTTGTCCCCCGAGGCAAAGTCCCAGCCGTGCACGTCGTCCACGAAGCCGTTGGCGTCGTCGTCGATCCCGTTGCCGGGGATCTCGCCCGGGTTGGTCCAGATGGCGTCGGCGAGATCCGGGTGGGTCGTGTCCACGCCCGTGTCCAGGACGGCGATCACCACCTCGGGGCGGCCCAGCGTGAATTCCCAGGCGGCCGGCATCTCGATGCGCTCCAGGGCCGGGGCCTGTTTGGTGAGATAGAACGGGTCGTCGGGCACGAGATCCAGTTGGAAGGTGTAGTTGGGCTCGGCCCAGGCAATCGCGGGCTGCGCGGCGAGCGCGGCGGCGGCCTGGCTGAGGGGCGCGCCCGCGGGCGTCTGCACCAGGACCAGCCCCAACTGCGGCGTGGCGCGCAGCGCGTGCATGCCCAGCGCGGCCAGGCGGGCGTCCAGCGCGGCCGCATCGCTTGCCGCGGCCACGTCCGCCAGCTTGACGAGCAACTGCCCGGCCACGTGCGGCGCGCCCCAGTCGGGCGCGAGGCCGGGCGCGGCGGCCGGCGCGCCGGCCGCGCCCGCGGCGGGCAGAAAGCTGAGGCCGAGCAGCGCGATGGTGAGAAGCCAGATCGAAACCTGTCTGCGGGACATGGGAGCTATCGCCTTTCCGGCCGGCCGGCCGCGATGACCTGCCGCGGCCCGTTTCCGCTGGCCGGGCGGCCCAGGGCGAGCGAGAGATCGTCGCCGTTCTGGACGAGATAGGCGGGCACGCCGTTGGCCTGGAGCTCGCCGAGCACCGGCTCCCAGTCGGGCGCGGGGCCGAAGGTGCGCGCGGCCAGCAGCACCGCGATGGCGTAGACCCCGCGCGCGCGCAGGCCGCGCAGCGCCGTGACCCAGCGGGTGTCGGTGGAGGGCGTGACGACGATCAGGGTGATGTGCCGCGCCAGCGCAGCGCCCTCGCTGGCCAGCACCTGCGCCAGCGGCACGCGACCTTCCGCCTGGATGACGGCCAGGATCTCTTGCAGGCGGATCAACTGGCGCTCCCCGCGGTCGGGCTGGACGACCTCGCGCGTGGCCGTGTAGCTGAGGAACCCGACCTCGCGGTCGGCCTCCAGGAAGTGCTGCACCAGCGAGGCCGCGATGGTGACGCTGTACTCGACCGTGCTCGGCGGCAGCGTGATCTGCTCCGCGCGGCGCGCCAGCCAGGGCAGCTCCACGTCATCGGCCGGCAGCTCCCAGGGCGTCTCGGCGTGCGCGTCGCCGTA
Organism: Chloroflexi bacterium ADurb.Bin325; assembly: GCA_002068935.1. GTDB lineage: Bacteria > Chloroflexota > Anaerolineae > CG2-30-64-16 > CG2-30-64-16 > MWBF01. Next base: position 7,035 of record MWBF01000136.1, on the reverse strand, counting down.
CATATCGAGGAACAGCCAGACATCGGACAGGGGGTCGAGCTCGAACTCCTTCGAGATCAGGCGGCCCGTGCGCGCGCTGGACGGCCAGTGGATGCGGTTGAAGCTGTCACCGGGCGCATAGTCGCGGATGCCGGAGACGCTCGCGGTGACGTAGGGCGTGCGGCGGCGCAGGATCTCGCCGCCGGACAGATAGCCGCTGGGCGGCATGAAGTGCGAGACATCCACCGTCTGCGGCGTCACGACGAGCGCGGTGACCTCCGGCAGCGGCCGGGTGAAGCGGAAGATGCCGAGCGGGTCGCCGCTGGTGATCGTGACCGGCCCCAGGTTATACCGGCCGCGGCGCCGCGAGAGCGTGCGCACCTGCCAGCGGGAGGTCGCGTTGCGGCCGAGCGAGTTGACGACCCGGCTCACGTGATGGCCCGGCAGGTTCGAGTAATCGTGAACCTCGACCCAGAGCTTGGGGAAGCGCGAGCGGTTGATGAGCTCCAGCGTCTCTTCGAAGTATTTGCCGACCTGCGAGCGTTGCACGCGGGTCGCGCGGCGCAGCCCCAGCTTGTGCTGGTTCGCCCAGGCCCAGATCAGCGCGGCGACGATGACGCCGGAGATGAAGTAGAGCAGGTTGAAGGCGAGATCGCGGCCGCTGGTCATGGCGAAGACCAGGGCGATGATCCACAGCAGAAGGACGCTGATCGGCCGTGTCACGTTCAACGCGCCCGGATGCGCGTGCCGGGCACAGGGATGGACTGGGAGATCTGCTCCACGACCGCGCGCGCCTCGACGTTCTTGATGCGCGCCGACGGGCTGATGATCAGGCGGTGGGCGAACGTCGCCTCCAGCAGCGCCTTGACATCATCGGGGATGACATAGGCGCGGCCGCGCAGCGCGGCCAGCGCCCGGCTCGTCCGGAAGAGGGCCAGGCTGCCGCGCGGGCTGACGCCGAGATAGATGTCGGGGTGGCGGCGGGTGGCGTTCGCCAGCTCGACGATGTACTCCTTGATCAGATCGTCGGCGTAGATGGTCTTCACCGCGTTCTGCGCGGCCTGCAGCTCGCTGGCCGTGACCACCTGGTCGATCTCCTCGATGGGGTGTCGCTCGCGCTGCATGTCGAGGACGTGCATCTCGTCCGCGGCCGACGGGTAGCCCAGGCTCAGCCGCATCATGAAGCGGTCGATCTGCGCTTCGGGCAGCGGGAACGTGCCCTCGTACTCGATGGGGTTCTGCGTCGCGAGGACCAGGAAGGGCCGCTCCATCGGGTAGGTCAGGCCATCTACAGTGATCTGACGCTCCTCCATCGCCTCCAGCAGCGCGGACTGGGTCTTGGGCGTGGCGCGGTTGATCTCGTCGGCCAGTACGATCTGCGCCATGACCGGGCCGGGCCGGAACTCGAACTCCAGGGTCTTCTGGTTGAAGACCGATACGCCGGTCACATCGCTGGGCAGCATGTCCGGCGTGAACTGGAGGCGCTTGAACGTGCAGCCGATCGACCTGGCGATGGCCCGCGCCAGCATGGTCTTGCCGACGCCCGGCACATCCTCGATGAGCAGATGCCCCTCGCACAGCAGCACGATGAGCGTCATCTCCACCTCGCGCCGCTTGCCGACGATGACCTTCTCCACATTCTCCGTGACGCGCTGCGCCAGAGAGGCGATGATTTCGTTGCTATCCATCAACTTACCTGACTCCTCGACGGGAACAATAAGCATACATCCTGATATTATACCCCCGACGCGGCAGGATGCCAACACCTTGCATCTTGAACTGTCGGCGTGTAGAATCAGCGTGATGAACCGATGCCGGGCTGACGATCAGCAGGCTACCGATTGGATTTTCCCATGTCCGAACATGTCCTGGTCATCGAAGACGACCCGTCGATCGCAGACCTGCTGCGCCGGGGGCTGATTTATGAGGGCTACTCCGTCGAGGTGGCCGGCGACGGCCCCACGGGGCTGACCGCCGCGCGCGACCGGCCGCCGGATCTGGTGCTGCTCGACCTGATGCTGCCCGGCGGTATGGACGGGCTGACGGTGTGCGCGCGGCTGCGGGCCGCGAGCGACGTGCCGATCCTGATCCTGACCGCCAAGGACGCGGTGCCCGACCGGGTGAAGGGGCTGGACGCCGGCGCGGATGATTATGTGGTCAAGCCGTTCAGCTTCGACGAGCTGGTCGCGCGCGTCCGTGCGCTGCTCCGCCGCCGCCAGCCCGCGAGCGAACAGGACGTGCTGCGCTTTGCCGATCTGAGCGTCAACCCGGTGACGCGCGAGGTCTTTCGGGGGACGCGACGCATCGAGCTGACTGCGCGCGAGTTCGATCTGCTGCTGTTGTTCATGCAGCACCCGCGCCAGGTGCTCACGCGCGACCTGCTCTACGACCGCATCTGGGGCTACGACTTCGGCGGCGAGTCGAACATCATCGAGGTTTATATCCGCTATCTGCGCAGCAAGCTGGAGGAGGGCGGCGAGCCCCGGCTCATCCAGACGGTGCGCGGGGTCGGGTATGCGCTGCGCGAAGAGTAGGGCCGCATGTCGATCCGCACCCGGCTGACGCTCTGGTACACCGGTCTGCTGGCCATCTCGCTGCTCGTCATCGGCGTGCTCATCTATACCCTGGTGGGGCGCATCCTGCTCGCCAACCTCGACGAACGCCTCATCGTGCAGGCCCAGGACGTCATCGCGCTGATCCAGGCCGAGAACGACCCGCTCCAGGTGATGCTCTCCGGCCGCGCGAAGCTGCCGCCGATCGACGTTTACGGCTCGCAGTATTTCATCCAGATCGTCCAGCTCGACGGCCGCGCGGTCCAGCTCTCGGAGAACCTGCGCGGACAGCGCCTGCCCGTCCCGCTCCAGTTCGTGCAAGACATCGTGCCCGGCGAGCCGCGGCGCCTGACCCTCGAGACGGGCGGCGCGCGGCTGCGCGTCGTCAGCCTGCCGATCCCGATCGGCAGCCAGATCATCGGCATCATCGAGGTCGCGGCCAACATGGCCAGCACGACGGATGCGCTCGACGTGATCCGCCGCGCGCTGCTGTTCGGCAGCCTGCTGGCGCTGCTGCTGGCCGCGGCCGGCGGCAGCATCCTGGCGCGGGCCGCGCTCGGCCCGATCAAGGCCATCACCGAGACCGCGCAGCAGATTACCGGCACGGAGGATCTGAGCCAGCGCATCGCGACCGCCATGCCCGGCGACGAGCTGGGCCAGCTCACCGAGACGATCAACGATATGCTGGGCCGCCTGGACGAGGCGTTCAACGCGCAGCAGCGGCTGGTCGCGGATGTCAGCCACGAGCTGCGCACGCCGCTGACCACGATCCAGGGCAACCTGGATCTGCTGCGCCGCGGGGCCGCGGACGACCCGGCGATGCGGGGCGAGGCGCTGGCCGCCATCGAGGATCAGACCGCCCGGATGCGCCGCCTGGTGGCCGACCTGCTGCTGCTCGCCCAGGCGGACACCGGCCTCAAGCTGTATCGCCAGCCGGTGGAGCTGGACACCCTGCTGCTCGATGTCTACCGCCAGGCGCAGGTGATGGCGCGCAACACGGGCGTGGCCGTCCGGCTCGGCGCGGAGGATCAGGCCATCGTGGAGGGCGATGCGGATCGCCTGCGCCAGCTCCTGCTGAACCTGGCCGACAACGCGATCAAGTATACGCCGGCGGGCGGCGAGGTGACGCTCACGCTGCACCGGGACGACGGCTGGGTCGCGGTCAGCGTGACGGACACGGGTGTGGGCATCGGGCCGGAGGATCTGCCGCACATCTTCGAGCGCTTCTACCGCGCGGATCGCAGCCGCGCGCGGCCGGGCGGCTCCGGCCTCGGCCTCTCGATCGCCCAGTGGATCGCGCAGGCGCACGGCGGCGAGCTGACCGTGACCAGCGAGCCGGGCCGCGGCAGCACCTTCACCCTGCTGCTGCCGCAGGTGAGCGAAGAGGATGAAGATTCGTCCGCTGACGCATAGCGGACGGCGCGCCGGGCGAGAGCGATCGCTTACCCGTATGGCGTGTGTGATATAATGAAGTCGAATATAGTCACGCCTTGAGGCGGTGCACGGTTGAGGGGTAGACGATGACTCTGGAATTCAGTGTTGTGATCGAGAAAGACGAAGAGGGTTACTTCGTCGCATCGGTTCCGGCGCTCCGTGGATGTCACACTCAAGCGAAGTCGCTTGATGTTTTGATGAAACGCATCCGCGAGGCGATAGAATTGTGCCTGGAGGTCCAGGAACCGGTGACGAGTGAATTCATTGGAATTCAGCGCGTCTCGGTGACGGTGTGAGCAACCTCCCTTCGGTCAGCGGGGTGCAGCTAATCCGCGCCTTGCGAAAATTGGGGTTTGAAGTCATCCGCGTCAAGGGCAGCCATCACTTTCTGCGACACCCGGACGGCCGCGCGACAGTGATACCCGTTCATCGCGGTGAAACGATCGGCCCTGGTTTGATGGCGCAGATACTGCGGGATTGTGATATATCGCGTGAGGAATTGCATGAGAAGCTCTAGCAACCTCGGGATGTGAGCCGGACGAGCGAAGGATGCTCGCGCTGTGGAGTGACAGGATGGCTCAACAGGATGAATCCGCCGCGCTATACCCGCTGGCCGCGGAGGTAGGCGAGCGGCTGCGCGGCCGCGGGCTGACGCTCGGGCTGGCCGAATCGTGCACCGGCGGGCTGATCGGCAGCCTGATCACCGATGTCGCGGGCAGCTCGGACTATTTCATGGGCAGCGCGGTCACCTATTCGAACGAGGCGAAGGAGCGGGTGCTGCGGGTGCGCCACGCCACCCTGGTCGAGCACGGCGCGGTCAGCGCACAGACGGCGGAGGAGATGGCGCGCGGCGCACGGCGCGTCTTCGGGACGGCCGTCGGCGCATCGGTGACGGGCATCGCCGGGCCAGGCGGCGGCACGGCCGCAAAGCCGACCGGCCTGACCTATATCCATCTGTCCGCGTCCGGCGCGGAGCTGGGCGAGCGGCATATCTTCCCCGCGGACCGCATCGGCAACAAGCGGCTCGCCGCGGAGGCGGTGCTGCGCCTGTTGTTGCGCTATCTGGAAGAAGCGTGACGTCGGGATAGGGCGCGGCTTGCGACGGATGGGCCGCACACGGGCGCGCGTCGAACAGCATGACGATGGGACGGCGCGCCTCATCCCCGTCCCCCTCTCCCGACGTGCAGACGCGCACGTCAGGAGAGGAAGGGCCAGGCGGCAGCCGTCTCCGCACAATCCATCTATCCGCTGACGGCTGCGCCGGCCGTCAGTCCAGGTGGAACACCTCCTCCAGGACCTCCATGCCCTCATCGGCGTGGCCGCCGCCGAGGTTCTCGAAGAACGGGGCCATCCAATCCTGCCACCGCTGGTTGACCTCCTCCTTCGCCATCCCCGCGACCGAGGCCGCGTGGCTCTCCTCCGCCTCGTAATAGCCGAACAGCAGCCCGTCCTCGCGCAGGAACAGCGAGTAGTTGTGCCAGCCCGTGCGCCGCAGCGCCTCCTGCATCTCCGGCCAGACGTTCTCGTGCCGCCGCTTGTATTCCTCGATCATCTCAGGCTTGACCTTGAGCAGAATGCCGACCCGTTTCATGGATGAGAACTCCTTTTGATGTGTGATGAGCGTTTTACTGGTAGAGCCCGTGTTTCTTCACCGCGGCGATGAACGCCTCGACGTTCTCCAGCGGCGCATCGCCCTGGATGATGTGCGCGGGCGCGACCATGTACCCGCCCCCGCGGCCCAGCACCTCGATCTTGGCGCGGACGTCCGCCTCGATCTCCGCGGGCGTGCCGAAGGGCAGGAGCTTCTGCTGGTCGATGGCGCCCCAGAACGAGAGACGGTCGCCGAACTTGCTCTTCAGATCCTCCGGCTCGTGGCCGGGCACGTTGGGCTGCACCGGGTTGAACACCTCCAGCCCGACCTCGATCCACTCGTCGAGGATGGGCGCGACCGCGCCGTCGCAGTGCTGCATGACGACGATGTCCGGGTTGGCCGCCTTGAGCGCGGCGTAGATCCGGCGGTAACGCTCCTTGAAGTAGCGCCGCCACATGCGCGGGGAGATCAACATGCCGTTCTGCGCGCCGAAGTCGTCGCCGGCCCAGACGCCGTCCACGCCGAGGCTGATCAGCTTGAGGCCGACCGCCAGCGCGAAGTCGCCGCACTTGTCCATCAGCGGCTCCAGATACTCGGCGCCCTGCGCCATGTCGACGAGCAGCTTCTCCAGCCCGACGAGCTGCTGCATCATATCGAACATGGTCAGCTCCATGTCGCCGATGATGAAGTATTCGTCCCGATACTTGCGGATGTAGTGCTCGGCGTCGTCGTAACGCCCCTCGGCCAGCGGATCGGGGAAGGGGAAGGCCGCGACATCCTCCGGCGTCTGCACGTGGCCGAGCGGCCGCTCGATGACCTCCATGTAGAGCAGCCCCTGGCGCATCGGCATCTTGAACTCGTTGATGATGTTGCCCTCTGCGTCGCGCGGGTGTTCGTAGCCGCGCGGCAGGCTTGCGCCCACCACGACACAGTCGCTGCCCATCGCCACACGCAGGTCGTTGTTCGAGAGGCGGCCCGTCACGTCCTCGTAGTATGCGGTCGTGTAGTGCGTCGGAATGCCGTAGCGCTCCGCAAAGCGGTCGGCCAGGCTGCGCGACAGGTCGAACTGAAGCGGGACCCGGTCGGGCAGCCCCCGACGGGTGAGCGCCCGCATGACGCGTTCTTTAGAGTTCACGTTTCTCCCTCCTTGCGCTATGATAGCAGTGCCTCCGGGAACCCGGCTTCTCACGGGAGCCGGGCATCTGAACCGCGGACAGTGCACCGATGACGATCCTGATCGGCCTCGATCTCGGCACGACCACCATCAAGGCCAGCGCGTATGACCCCGCGGCCGGCCGCGTGCGCTGCACCGCGACGCGGCCCACGCCGGTCGCCCACCCGCAGCCCGGCTGGAGCGAGCACGACCCCGCCGCGCTCTGGCAGGCCGTGGCCGGCTGTCTCGCGGAGGTCGCCGCGCAGGCCGCGGGCGAGCCAGTCGCCGGCCTTGCCATCGCCAGCTTTGCGGAGGCGGGCCTGCCG
>MWBF01000135.1 GCA_002068935.1 Chloroflexi bacterium ADurb.Bin325 | reverse complement strand
GCGCGAGGCCGCCGTGCGCAGCGAGGTGATGGAGGCGTTCTACCGCGGCGCGCACACGCAATCCTGGGTCGCGCTTACATAGGATACCGTGCTTGCCGATTTGGCGTCCGGCGGCTTCTCGGAAGATATTTCACTGCCGGACAGTTTTTAGCCAGGAGGCCGTCACCCGGTTAAGCTACTGTGGTTGACAACCGAAACAGGAGCTAACCATGAGTGACAACCTCAAACGCTATCTTGCCATCAAACAGGCGCTGCGCCAACTGTACCCGCAGGCGCCCCTGGGCTCCTGGCACAATCGCTGAACGGGCTGGCGATGTTTATCAACGGCATTGTCGCCAGCCCGGGCACGCCTACGCGGCGGGTCGCCAAGAAGACACCGACGGCCGCCAGCGAGGCTGACACCAGGTCATCCAGCGCGCCGATCGCTGTGGCCTGAGTCTGTTCCAACTCGGTCTCGACTTGCTCAACTACCTCGAAAACGAGGGCAAATGTATCCCGGTAGACTTCAAGCCTTGCCGGGCACGCTCACCGAGAAAAACTTTCCGGTAGTGAAATCCCCAACGTAAGATTTAGCGTCAGTCAATTCAGGGGCTTGCCTGGCTCGGATCTCTTTGGTATACTGCCGGCGTCGGTACGTTTATTATCAACCTCCCTGCCAATACGGTCGGCCTCTCCCACAACCGTATTCCGCCGATATGCTCATGCCGGGCCTTTCTGCGCGAGCAAGCAGGGGGTGAGATTGACTGTCCGACCGTCTCAATCCAATCGTGACGCTCACATCCTCTGCCCCTGGGAAAGGAGGCACACAGCGTGAAACGCATAGCGACACTCATCGTCCTCAGCCTTGTCCTGTCCCTGCTTCTCTCTGCCTGCGCCCCGGCCGCACCTGCCCCGGCCGTAGAAGCGGTCCAAGCCGCCGAGACGGCGGCGCCTGAACCTGCTGCCGAAGAGGTTGTCGAAATCCAGGTGGAAGAAGAGACCGCCAGCCAGGAACTGCAAGGCGAGATTGTCATCAGCATCCAATCCTCAGATGTCCAGACCTATCAGGCTCTTGCAGATGCCTACATGGCCAAACATCCGAAGGTGAAGGTGCTGGTCGAACTCAAGGCGCCCGGCGGTGAGGATTCCTACCTCCAATGGGTGCGCACCCAATTCGCCGCCGGCATCCCACGCGTCTCGATCATCGAGAACCCCCACTTCCTCGACCTCATCCAGGAAGGCCGCATCCTCAACTGGGCGCCCTACCTGAACAAGGTTAATCCGTATACCGGGGAGAAGTGGGAGGACGGCTTCGAAACGTGGGCGCTCAATCTGACGCGCGACACCACTACCGGCGAGCTCTACTATCTGCCCTATATGTCGAACCAGACTTTCTGGGTCTACAACAAGGAAATATTCGCGAAAGCCGGCATTACCGATGTGCCCGCCCAGCCGACGTGGGATCAATTCGTGGGCTGGTGCGAGAAAATCAAGGCTGCAGGCTATATCTGTATCGCACAGGAAGGCATGGTGGACCGTATCTGGGGTGGCGGCAAGCTGCCGTGGGTCATGCGCTCCGCGATGGATCAATATCGCCGCTCCGATATCAAGCTCGTACAGTGCCAGCCGGGGGACTGGTGCTATCGCGAGGGAATCGATGACAAATGGCAATACGATCCGACTGACCCGCGCAACGATGACCAGGACCAGGTGTCCATCAACGTCGTGCGGCATCTCGTGGCGCTGCGCGACGGGGCCATCCGCTTCGATAACGAATGCACCGCCGAGATGATGGACAACCTCGGCCGCATCTTTAAGACCGCCAACGGTTTTGTGCCAGAAGGCTGGATGGGCATCAGCGACACCTACCCGCTGTTCCTCACCCAGCGGGCCGCCACGCGTCTGTGGACCGGCGCCGTCTATACGCAATTCTCCAAGGATATCAAAGCCCTGGCCGAAGGCGTCTATGCGGATCAGGCCGCAGTCACCGAGGATGCGGCTAAGGCCGCAGTCGAGTTCGAGTTCGGCACCTTTGCCTTCCCCACGATGGAAGGCCCTTGCGTCCAGGCCAAGGCGCGCGCCAACGAACTACCTTCCGGCTATCTGGCGCTGCCCAAGAAGGACCGCGCACAGAACGATCTCGAAGTGGACTTCGTGATGTTCTGGACCAGCCCCGAGGGGATGAGCATTTACCTTGACAACAAGCTGGATGAGCAGAACCTCCAGGGCGGCATCCAGGGTCCGACGATCATCAAGGGCGTCCAGCTGCCGACCAAATGGGCGAACATCTTTGCCAACCAGACCTTCATCGGCAACTACGAGAAACCAGGCGCACCGGCCGATAAGGTGGCGCGCGGCTTCTACTTCTACGAGCCGACCAAGCGCGATTGGGCCATCATGGTCCAGGATTTCTTCAACGACAAACTGACATCGGAGGAATTTGCCACCCGGTATCAGAAGCTGCTCGAAGATAACTGGGATGGCCTGTTGGAGTACTTGAACATGACGCCCGAAGATCTCGATCACCCGGAGAAACGCCCACCGAACTGGGTGGGCGGCGGGCCATACTAAGCGTCTGCAACCGACAGGAGCGATAAGTGGATGCGCGGTGTGACCCACCGGCAGCATCCGCTTATCGCTTCTATCCGCTAACACCCCTGACATGCCATGGTGTCGCTGATGAAGATTTTCCCGCGCTGGCGGCGGACGTTTCTATTGCTCACATGTCTGCTGCTGGGCGTGGCGCTCGTCGCTTCCCTGGCGGCAGCGTCGGCATCCGCCCAGACGGGAGGGATTTCCACAGAGGTCGTAACCGGCGGCTGGGTCCAGGCCGCTTCGGTGACAGCCAACGGCAGTCACATCGTCATCGGTGCGCGAGACAACATCGTGCGCGTGGTGGACGCCGCGGGCCAGCCGCTTTGGGAGTTCACTGCGGCAAACAGTATCCTCGGCGTCGACACCACGTCTGACGGGGCCTGGACCGTCGTCGCTTCCGAGGATCGGAACGTCTACCTGCTGGATGCCGGCGGCGCAGCGCAGTGGCAGTACCGTGCGGGCCAGGCGATGAACGGCTCGCAGTACCCGGCCTACGGCTCCATCGTGGCCGCGACATCGGATGACCGCAGCTTCTACGTACTGGATGGCTCAGGCAATCTCGTGTGGCGGGAAGTGCTGGGGATCGATGTCCGGGCAGTAGCCATCTATGGCACTGGCGAGCGGGCGCGCGTCGTCACCGGCTCGGACGACGGCTATGTCACCATCTATAACCGGGATGGCGGCACGCTCCTGACCAGCCGCCTGGATTACGATGTGCAATCCCTCGCGGTCACAGCCAACGGCCGCTGGATCGTAGCCGGCACCAGCGATGGGCTGGTGAGCCTGGTTGACGGCAGCAACGGGAGGGTCGTCTGGGGGTACAAAGCCGGCGGGGAGGTTACCAGCGTCGCGATGACGGCAGACGCGAAGACCATCCTGGCGGGATCACGTGACAAAAAGGCCTACCTGCTCGACGGCGACGGCAAGCTCCTCCAGACCTTTCCGATGCAGAGCGAGGTGCTGGCAACGGCCATCTCAGGCGATGGCGCCGTGCTGGTCATAGGCAGCGCGAATAACCGTGCGGTGTTGATCGACCGCCACGCGGCGGAGGCCAGCCACACGCAAGCCCAGGCGCGCGGCCGGCTCATCAACAGCATCCTGCTGGCAAGCCTCATCGTGATCATCGCTGCGGCGGTCGTCTATCTGCATCGCACGCCGACGGGTCGGCGCGTCTGGCGCCAGGGCACGGTCCGCCCGCGCGGGCTGCTACGGTCCATGTGGCGCGAGCGTATCGCCTACCTCATGATCTTCCCGACGCTTGCGCTGTTGCTGACGTTCAATTACTACCCTGCATTTTCGGGCCTATTCCATGCCTTCACCGAGTGGAGCCCCGGTGTGCGGACCGAATGGGTCGGGTTCGCGAATTTCAAGTTTCTGCTCACCGACCGGTTTTTCTTGTCCAGCTTCCGCAACACCGTTATCCTCGTCATCGTCGCCATTCTTAAGACGCTGACCATGCCGCTCCTGGTGGCGGAGCTGATTTTTGCGATCCGGCACAATAAGGCACGTTACTGGCTGCGTACCCTCTTTATCGTGCCCCTGATCCTGCCTTTGGTCGTCGAAATCCTGCTCTGGAATAACATGTACGATCCGACCATCGGGTTGTTCAACCAGACGCTTATCGCGTTGGGGAGGGCGGACTGGACGCGCGCGTGGTATGGCGACGAGAGACTGGCGTTGGGCTCCATCATCTTTATCGGATTTCCCTGGGTCAGTGCCTTCGCGTTACTCGTCTTCTATGGCGGCCTCATCTCCATTTCCGAGGAGATCTTCGATGCATCCAAAGTGGATGGTGCGTCGGGTTTCCGCCGCTTCCTGCACATTGACTTGCCGATGCTCATCGGCCAGATCAAGCTGCTCCTGATCCTGAACTTTATCAACGCGGTGCAGACCTTCGAGCTTATCTACCTGACCACGGGCGGTGGGCCGGGATCAGCCACCTATACGCCCGCGCTCGAGCTCTATTACCAGGCCATGCGTATGCACAAGATGGGGGTGGCATCGGCCATCGGCATGGTCCTGTTTGTCATCATCATGGCAGGCACGATCGTGAATATGCGCTTCATGCGTTCCTCGATCGAATACGAGGCGTAGCGACCTTGTGTTGCTACGCCATATAGGAAGCATACGCGATGGATACTGCAGTGGCACCAACGGCGGGCTCCGCCCGGCACGCCCGTGAGGACAGCAGATACCGCTGGCGCAGCGCGGCCTCGCAAGGCCTCATCTACGCCATCCTGATCCTGCTGCTCGCCCTCACCTTCGCGCCCCTCATCTACCTGGTGATCCTTTCGCTGAAAGATAACGGGCAGATCTATGGGCGCTTCTGGGCGCTGCCCAATCCGGTCCGCTGGGCCAATTTCGCGACCGCGCTCCAAGTTATCGTCCGGCCCATGATCAACTCCATCATCACTACGGTCAGCTCCACCGCAGGTACGCTGCTCTTCGCCAGTATGGCCGGTTATGCGTTCGCCCGGCGCCGGTTTCCCGGCAAGGAGCTGATCTACACGGCCATCCTGGCCCTGCTGATGATCCCGCCGATCTTGACCCTGATTCCGGCTTACGTGCTGATTTACAACTTCAACATGCAGAACACCTACTGGGCGCTCATCCTGCCGTGGATGTCGGGCGGTCAGGTCTTCGCGCTGTTGCTCTGCCGGAGCTTCTTCGCCACCCTGCCGGAGGAATTCTTCGATGCGGCGCGCATCGACGGCGCATCTGAGTTCGCCTCGTTTATCCGCATCGCCATGCCTCTCTCGATTCCCATCCTGGTCACCGTGGCCGTCGTGCGTCTGGTCACTACTTATAACCAATTTATGTGGCCCTTGGTGGTCATCTCCAGCCCCTCGCGGCAGGTGGTAGCGGTCGCGCTCACCCAGTTCACCTCGGAGATAGGCATCACCGATATTGGTCCGCAGATGGCGGCCTATATCCTGGCCTCGGTGCCGCTCATCGTCATCTTCTCGCTCGGCATGAAACAATACGTACAGGGCATTACTGCCGGCGGCCTGAAAGCCTGACAGAGGAAGCATATGTCTTCACCCAATATCCTGCTTATCCTCGTAGATCAGCACCGCTACGACTGCGTCGGCGCGGACGGGCGGCAGCCGTGGGAAGACCTGCCCCCGGCCTGGCCGCACGCGTTCGAGCTGTTCCTCGATGCGCTCAACGGCCAGGCCGCGCCGCTCGTCACCGCGCGCGAGGCCGCCGTGCGCAGCGAGGTGATGGAGGCGTTCTACCGCGGCGCGCACACGCAATCCTGGGTCGCGCTGCGCTGATCTCCCCGTGCGAGGCGCGCCGCGCGGCGCGTCTCGCATATCTCCCTCTCTCGCATCGTTATGTCGCCTTGTCGAATACACGACATCCTGTATAATGGTCTTGTCCGGCCCTTGTCGGCCGGGCAATGCTGGTCGATAGGTGACTGCCATGAGCGAACTATTCAGACTACGTGAACAGCCGGCGGCCCGCGAGCTCTATCTGCTGGCGGGCTGGCAACAGTGGGCGGATGCCGGGAACATCTCCTCCGGCCTGCCCGAATATCTGGTCGAGAGGACCGGCGCGCGTCCGATCGGCGAGCTGAACGTCAGCGGCTGCTACCTTTTCCAGGTGCCGGGCACGCACCACTTCCTGCGGCCGGAGATCAAGCTGGTGGAAGGCCACCGGGAGAGCCTGACGCGCCACACGAACCGCTTCTACTACACCGAGAGCGGCGACCGCGGGCTGGTGATCTTCGTCGGCGACGAGCCGCACGTCGATGTGGAACGCTATGCGGAAGCATTCTTCGGCATGGTCAAGAAGCTGGGCGTCCGCCGGGTCGTGGCGCTCGGCGGCGTCTATGCGCCCACGCCCTTCGACAAGGCGCGCGAGATTCACACCATCTACAGCCTGCCGCACCTGAAGGAGGAGCTGGAGCACTACGCGGTCAAATTTTCCAACTACGAGGGCGGCGTCACGATCGGCAGCTATCTCGTGGATCGGGCGGAGCAGGAGGGCATCGAGCTGCTCTCCCTCTACGGGTTCGTGCCCGCCTACGACCTCTCGCAGCTCTCGCAAAAGCTGGAGGGCATCCGCATCGAGACCGACTACCGCGCATGGTTCGAGATCATGCGCCGCGTGAACCACATGTTCGGCCTGTGGATCGACCTGTCGGATCTGGGGAGCAAAGGGGACGAGCTGACGGAGGAGTTCGCGGCCAAGCTGCGCGAGCTGGACGGCAAGATGCCGCAGCTCAAGATGAAGGAGCACCTGGCAAGCCTGGCCCAGGACTACACTGAGCTGCCCTTCATGCAGCTCGACAGCATGTGGGAGGCCGAGCTGGACGACATCCTCGGCCAGATGGACGACGAGCCGTGATATGACGGCAGGGCGCGCCGCCCGCGCGTCCCGGATTCGAAACGCAGCGGGGTCGAGGCTTCGGCAGATCTCACAGCGAAGCCCCGACCCCGCTATCGTCCCCTGCCCGTTCCCCCGTCACCGCGGCGGCGGCTGAATGATCTCCAGCGTGATATCGTCGGGATCGAGGAAGTAACACGTGAAGCCGCCCTTGTTGATGCCCGCCTCGATCGCCACCGGCTCGCTGCGGAAGCGCACCCCCAGGCCGACCATGCGCTCGTACTCCGCATGCACATCGTCCACCTCGAACGCCAGATGCGCGGTGCCGGGGTTCTTCGTCCGGGTGTCCACCTTCTCCCCGCGCGGCGCGACATACTCGATCAGCTCCAGCATGTGGCCCGACCGCGTCGCCGGCCCGCCCTTGATGCGGAACTGCGCGACCTTCAGGTGGGCGTCCGGATAGCCGACGAACTTGCGCGTGTACGCGTTCGCCTGCTCCTGCCGGTGCACCAGCTCCATCCCCAGGACGTCGCGGTAGAAGAGGATGGACTGCTCGATATCCGAGACCGTGAAACTGAAATGCCAGGTGTTGACAAGCATAGGGAACTCCTCGTTTGCAGCGCGAGGATGCAAAGCCCTCGGATTTGCTGAGCGGCCTTTGCGCCCTCGCGGTTCACGCCTCTCCTGCCGCGGCGAGCACGCGGTCGACGAACAGCCCGGCCAGCCCGGTATAGGCCTCCGGCCGCAGCAGGTCGTTGATCTCCGCGGTGGTCAGATGCGCGGCCACGCGCGGGTCCGCCAGCAGCAGCTCGGCCAGCGGACGCCGCTGCTCGAACGCGGCCATCGCCGCCTCGTAGACGACATCGTGCGCGACCTGCCTGCCGATGTGCTCGCCCAGCGCCAGCATGACGGCCTCGGACAGGATCAGCCCGTGCAGCGCATCGACGTTGGCCCGCATCCGGTCGCGGTAGACGTGCAGCCCGCGGATGACGTCCCGCGTCTGGCTGACGGCCGCGCCCGCGGTGATGCAGATCTCCGGCATGGCGGCCCACTCGGTGTGCACCGCGGCCCAGTCGCGCTCGTGCTCCGCGGTCGCGGCGGATTCGAGCAGCGCGAGGACCAGGCTGCGCGCCAGCCGCGACAGCGCCATGATGCCCTCGCAGCCCATCGGGTTGCGCTTGTGCGGCATGGTGCTGGACCCCACCTTGCCGTGATGGTGCGGCTCCTCCAGCTCCATGACCTCGCTCTTCTGGAGCATGATGACCTCATGGGCGATCTTGCCGCACATCCCCGCGATCGCCGCCAGCAATAGCCCCAGCTCCGCATAGCGGTCGCGCGCGGCGTGCCAGCCTATGACGGGCACGCCGAGGCCGAGCTCCGTCATCAGCCGGCGCTGCACGGCCAGCGCGCGCGCCGGGCCCGCGCCCAGCGAGGCGAGCGTCGTCGATGCGCCGGCAAACTCGCCCACGAACACGCGCGGCGCGGCCTGCTCCAGCCGCTCGATGTGCCGCAGCGTCTCGTCCAGCCAGACCGCGACCTTGAAGCCGAAGGTGATGGGCGTCGCGTGCTGGCCGTGCGTGCGGCCCGCCTGTAGCGTATCGCGCTCCCGCCCGGCCAGTTCGGCCAGCGCGGAGGCCAGCTCGCGCAGATCGCGCAGGATGATACGGTACGCGGCCTGCGCTTGCAGCATCAGCCCGGTATCGGTCACGTCCTGCGTCGTCGCGCCCCAGTGGACATAGCGGCCCGCGTCGCCCGCGCACAGCCCGGCCAACTGGCGCACGAGCGAGATGAGCGGGTGGCCCGTGAAGTTGACCCCCTCGCGCAGCGCGGCCAGGTCGATCAGTTCGACCCGCGCGACGCGGGCGATCTCGTCCGCCGCGGCCTGGGGGATGATCCCCTCCGCGGCCTCGGCCCGCGCGAGCGCGGCCTCGAAGTCGAGCCAACATTGGAGCTGGCGCGTGTCCGCGAAGACGGCGCGCAGCTCCGCGCCGCCGAACAGATCGCCCAGGAACGCGGAGTCGATGACGTGGGCGGAGGTCACTGCCGCCCCTCGTGGATATAGCCCAGATGCGCCAGCCCGAAGAAGAGCGCGGATATGTGGAGCGCGCCTTCCAGCCCGCCCCGTTCCGCCAGCTCGATCAGCGCGTCGAGCGGCAGCAGCATGACCGAGACGTGCTCGGTCGCGTCGAGCTTCTGCTCGGCCTGTAGCTCGACATCCAGCGCGAGGAAGCAGTGCTGGATGTTCGTATGGCTGGCCGCGTTGGGCGAGACGCTGCCGGTCTCGATGAACCGGCCGCCGCCGTAGCCGGTCTCCTCCAGCAGCTCGCGCCGCGCCGCGTCCTCCGGCGACTCGCCCGATCCGTTCATCATGCCGCCCGGCAGCTCGACTCCGACGCGGCCGCTGCCGGGGCGAAACTGGCGCACCAGGATCGCCTCGCGCGTCCTGGTCAGCGCGAGGATCGTCACCCAATCCTCGTACTCGACCATGTAGTACGGCCAGATCTGCTGGCCATCGGGCAGGCGGTAGCGGCTGGCGGTCAGCGTGAACCAGGGCCGCTCCTGGATGACGTATTCGGAGCCCAGACGCTCCCACTCCAGATCCTTCACCGACGCCTCATTCAAAGCTCTGCAAGGGCGCTGTGGCCGGCCGCGCCGCGCCGGGATGTTCGGGCCGCGAAGAGTGGCGCTCGACGATCCGCCACTGGCCGTCCTGCTGCACCCAGATATCGGTCAACATGAACTGCGCGCTGCGATCCTGGCCCTCCAGGGTGGCGAACTGATGCCACAGCATGA